>LZRT01000113.1 GCA_002159075.1 Bacillus thermozeamaize | reverse complement strand
CTGCTGGACGAGCGCGAGAAACCCGCCGTAGAACAGGTTCACCAGACCAAGGATGGCCAAGAGGGACCCCAGACTGGCCATCAGATCGGGGAACAGCCCCACGCCGAGGCGCATCATTCCGTACCCGCCGATCTTCAACACCAGTCCCGATTCCAGCATCACGACGGCCGGATGCGCTTCCTGGTTCACCCGAATCATCCAGGTATGCAGCGGCACCACGGGCAACTTGACCGCAAAAGCGGCAAGGATGGCCAGGAGCACGCCCCAGCGAAGCGGATCGCCGAGACCTGCCATCGTCCGGTACTGTTCATTCCCCAGCATCGACTGCAATTGCAGAAAATCCAGCGTCCCCGTATGTAACAACAAAACGATCAGGGCCAAAAGCAATATCAGCGACCCAATCCCGTTATAGAGGAGAAACTGAATGCCGGCCGACTCCCGTTCTCTGAAACCCCAGAAGCTGATGAGAAAATACATCGCCACAATCACCAACTCAAAGAACAGGAAAAACAGGAGCAGGTTCAGGGAGACAAACGTTCCCAAAAGCCCCGCCTCAAGGAGGAAGAGCAGCATCAGGAACGCTTTCACCCGCTCTGCAAGGTGCACCGCCGCAAGGGCGACCACGCAGCTGACGATGGCCGTCAAAAGGATGAGCGCCATCGACAGCCCGTCAACGC
This sequence comes from Bacillus thermozeamaize, assembly GCA_002159075.1. Taxonomy (NCBI): domain Bacteria; kingdom Bacillati; phylum Bacillota; class Bacilli; order Caryophanales; family Bacillaceae; genus Bacillus; species Bacillus thermozeamaize. The sequence continues at coordinate 49,580 of LZRT01000113.1, read as the reverse complement.
CCACCGTATATTCAAAGACAAATCCTTGCCCCATCCCCCCCGGGATAGGGATCGCAAACCAAGGGACTGAGCCGTCAAACTGCATCCCTTCGGCATCCCGGTCAAACTGGGCATACATCAGCAACGCAAGCACCAGCGGCACCAGCGCAACCAGTACGCCCACCGTTTGCAAAAGCCGCTTGCTTTCCCGCGGGAGAAAGGTGAGGATGAGGATGCCAAGCAGCGGCGACAGCAACAGTGCCGTTGTCCAGAGCATCACAGCCAGACACCCCCCAGGGTCAAGATCAGAAGCAGGACGACCAGTCCCACCACGCTGACCAGATGGGCGGTCTGCACCTGTCCTGTCTGCAAGCCCGCCCCCAGCCGGCCCACACCCGCGGCCAGCATCCCTGCCAGCGCCACCAGACCGGAAATGATCCAGCGGTCAATCCACTGCAACAGTCTGCCCATCTGAACGGCAAGCCAAACCACCGTCACCCGATACAGTTCATCAATCCAGTACTTGTTCAGCAACACCTGATAGACCGCAGAAAACCGGTCAGCCAGACGCGCCGGCGACAATGCCTCGCGGTAATACATCAGGAAGGCCAGCCCGATGCCACCCAACGCCAGCAGGACAGACAGGACCGTAATCCAGCCGTTGAACGTGGGCGCCGCATAGGAAGCGGTCAACTGATCCGCGCTCAGCCAACTGGCCAGGCCGTGGCTCCACGGCGTGTTGACCCATCCGGCGACGACGCTCAGAATGGCCAGTATAATCATGGGTACCGACATCTCGCGGCCGATGGGCCGGATCAGTCCCTCCTTTTGCGGCGCACCGGCAAACACCATGAAGTACAGGCGAAACATGTAAAAGGAGGTGAAAAAGACGGCGGCGAGCGCCAGCCAGAAAAGAAAGGGATGGCCGCTCTCCCAGGTGGCCAGCAAGATCTCTTCTTTGGAAAAATAGCCGGCAAACGGAGGAATTCCCGAGATGGCCAGCGCCCCGATCAAAAACACCCATCCGGTCAGCGGCATCTTCCGCCAGAGACCGCCCATCTCCCGGATATCCTGCGTATGGAGCGCATGAATCACTGCGCCCGCGGCGAGGAACAACAGCGCCTTGAAAAAAGCGTGCGTGCCCAGGTGAAAGACGGCCGCGGTATATCCGGCCGCTCCCAGAGCCAACATCATGTAGCCCAGTTGGCTGACCGTCGAATAGGCCAGCACCCGCTTGATGTCCGTCTGCACAAGGCCGATGGAAGCGGCAAAAATGGCCGTAAAACCGCCCACTGCCGCAACCACCAACAGCGCCGTCTCTGACGCCTCAAACAACGGATAGGTCCGCGCCACCAAGTACACCCCGGCGGCCACCATGGTGGCTGCGTGGATCAATGCGCTGACCGGCGTCGGTCCCTCCATCGCATCCGGCAGCCACGTATGCAGCGGAAACTGTCCCGATTTGCCCATCGCGCCAATAAAGATCAGGATGGCCGTAAGGGTCACCATCCCGGACGGGATCTTTCCCGCATCCACCGCCGCGAAAATTTCGCTGAACTGGAAGGAACCCACCTGCCAGAACAGCAGGATCATCCCGGCAAAAAGGGCCACGTCGCCCACCCGCGTCATCAGAAACGCCTTCTTGGCCGCCTCACGCGCCTCCGGCTTGAAATACCAGAAACCGATCAGCAAGAACGAGCTCAGGCCTACCAGCTCCCAGAAAATGTAGGTCTGCAACAGGTTGGGAGAGATCACCAGCCCCAGCATGGAAAAGGTAAACAGCGCCAGGTAGGCGAAATAGGTGCCGTACCGCTCATCGCCCTGCATATAACCCAGCGAGTAAATATGTACCAACAGGCTGACAAAGCTGACAATCCCCAGCATCAGCGCATTGAGCCGGTTCACTTCCAGACCGACCGAGAACGTCGTCTCCCCCGCCGTCAGCCAGCTGACCTGCCGCACGAAAGACCCTGCCATCATCCACTGTTCGGCCAGGACGTACAACGAGAGGACAAACGAGACGGCAACCGCCAGAGAGGCAAGATACCCTGCCGCCTGCTTGAGCCTGCTGCCGAATCCGATCAGAAAAAGAAAGACCAGCAGCGGAAGTACCGGTATGAGCCAAATATATGCGGTCATCGGGATCACCTCTTCATCAAATCCATCTCGTTGACCTCAGCCGTGCCCCTGTTTCGGAAGAGGGCAATCAGGATGGCCAGCCCCACCGACGCTTCGGCTGCCGCCACCGTGAGAGAAAACAACGTGAACACCTGGCCGTCCAGTCCCGGAAACAGGCCGTATTTGGAAAAGGCCACCAGGTTCAGGTTGACGGCGTTGAGCATGAGCTCAATGGAAAGCAAGACAATCACGGCATTGCGCTTGGTCAGCACGCCGAACAATCCGAGACAAAACAAAATCGCCGCAATGGACAGATAAGACGCCAGATTTACCATCTAATCCTCCACCTCCCGTCTGGCCAAGACAACGGCCCCGACCAATGCCGCCAACAACATCATTGCCGCCAGTTCAAAGGGGATCACGTACTTGTTGAACAGCGCCAGCCCAAGCTCCTTGACGTTGTTCTCCGCCAGCGGCTTGTCCGCAGGCGCCTGCCATGGGGTGGTCATAATCCCATACAGGAGAAACACGAAGAGCCCCCCAACACCCGCCACGGCAAACAAGGTGTGCACCGGGCGGCGGATGGGGATGTCTTCCGCATCATGGCGCGTCATCATAATTCCGTAGATCATCAGGATGGTAATCGCCCCGGAATACACCATGATCTGGGCAAAGGCGATAAACTCCGCCTCCAGCAACACATAGATGCCGGCCAGTCCGAAAAAGGTAAAAGCCAGCGCCACCACCATGTGTACCACTTTGTACAGGTTGAGCATGTAGAGCGCCCCGCCGATGGCGACCATGGCCAGGACGAAAAAGGCGATCAGGGTCCAGTCCATTCAAGCGTCACCTCGGCGGATCTTTGTGTCATTCTCGCTCAGCCATTTCATGTCCTTGAACAATTCGTCACGGCTGTAGACGGACAGCTCGTAGTTGTTGGTCATCAGGATGGCTTCCGTTGGGCAAACCTCCGTGCACAAGTCGCAGAGGATGCAGATCTCGAAATTGATGTCAAAACTCTCCAGCACCTTTCCCTTGCCTGCGGGATTCGGCTTGCCCTGAATGTCGATGCACTGCGTCGGGCAGATCCGCTCGCATTGCAGACAGACAATGCATTTGTCCACATCCAGGTATTGGATGCCGCGGAAACGCTCCGGCATCTCCAGCGGCTTGTCAGGATAATCATAGGTGGACTTCTGCTCAAACATCTGCTTGAAGGTATACCCCAGGCCTTTCATAAAGCCGGGAATGGCTGACATTTTTTCCACCTCCAGATGGAAAACCTTCCGATTTTCGAATCACGTTTTCAAAACACGTTCTCAAACCATGGCCTTGATCAGGGCCGTCGCCACCAGGTTCAGCAGGCTGACCGGAAGCAGCACCTTCCAGGCAAACTTCATCAGCAGCTCCGTCTTGAAACGGGGCATCGTGGCCCGCAGCCAGATCCAGTAAAAGACGACCGCCACAAACTTCAGGAGAAACCAGATGATTCCCGGAACCGCCTGCAAAAACTGCAGGCCCGGCACCCATTGCAAAGGCGGCAGCCAGCCGCCGAGAAACAGCACGACGATCAGGGAGGACATGGCAAACATGTACACATACTCCGTCAGCATGAAGATGGCGAAGCGGAAACCGCTGTACTCCGTGTGATACCCGGCCACCAGCTCCGATTCCGCTTCCGGCAGGTCAAAAGGCGAGCGGTTCATCTCCGCATTGGCGGCGATCAAAAAGATCAGGAACCCGATGATTTGAGGAACGACAAACCAAACGCCCATCTGCTGCTGGTATTCCACGATGCCGCGCAGATTCATCGTGCCGGCCATCACAACCACCCCAAGCACCGAGAGGAGCAGGGGGATTTCGTAGCTGATCATCTGGGCAGCCGAACGCATCCCGCCGAGCAGGGAATATTTGTTGTTGGAAGCCCACCCCCCAAGCAGGATGCCCAGGATGGTAATGCCGCTCAGCGCGATGTAAATCAGCAGGGCCACGTTGGTGTCCGTAAAACCGATGGCGTCCGTAAACGGGATCACGGCAACGACCGTGAAAGAAGGCACAAAGGCGAGCACCGGGGCCAGGATGAACAGCGGCTTGTCAGCCAGCTTCGGGATGATGTCCTCCTTGAGGAGCAGCTTCAGCACATCGGCCGGTGTCTGAAGGAGCCCGAACGGCCCCACCTGCGTCGGTCCGTGCCGCAGCTGAATCCAGCCGATCACTTTCCGCTCGAAGTAGATGACATACGTGACAAATCCGAGCACGATGACGAGCAGCAACACCGCGAAAAGCGCCATCCAGACAAAAGTGCCGAACGTCATCGGCTGGTGCAGCCAGTCGATCATCAGCCGTCCACCTCCCCAAGGACAATGTCAATGGCACCGAGAACCGCCACAAAGTCGGACATCGAAAGGCCCACGGCCAATTTCGGGAGAATCTGCAGGTTCACAAAGGAAGGACGGCGAAACTTGATCCGGTAAGGCCGGTCCTTGCCGTCGCTGACAATGTGGCAACCCAGCTCTCCCCGTGCCCCCTCGATGGAGGTGAACACTTCACCCTTGGGCGGACGCAGCATCTTCGGCACCTTCGCCATGATCGGCCCATCCGGAATCTGCGCCACCGCCTGCTCCACAATCCGCAAGGACTGCCGGATTTCCTCCAGGCGCAACATATACCGGGCATAGCAATCCCCTTCCTCCGAAAGGGGAACCTCAAAGTCAAACCGGTCGTAGATCGAATAGGGCTTGAACTTGCGGATGTCGTAATTCACCCCGGTACAACGCAGGTTGACCCCGCTCAGCCCAAAGGCCAGGGCCGTCTCCGCGTCATACTTTCCGACCCCGCGCATCCGGGAGAGGAAGATTTCGTTCCCCGTGACCAGCGTGTGAAACTCGTCCACTTTCTGGCGCATGCGCTGGACAAACTGCGCCACTTTCTCCAGCCAGCCCTCCGGCGCATCCCACTTGACACCGCCGACGCGCATGTAGCTGTAGGTCAGGCGCGCCCCGCACAGTTCATTGAACAGATTGAGAATCGTCTCCCGCTCGTTGAAAGCAAAAAGAAATGGACTTAACGCCCCGATGTCCAGCAGGTAGGTCCCAAACCAAACCAGGTGACTTGCCACCCGGTTCAGCTCCATGGTAATGACCCGCAAATACTCTGCCCGCTCGGGGATCTCCAAGCCCATCAACGTTTCCACAGCATGTACCAGGTTATAGTTGTTCAACATCGCCGCCAGATAATCCATCCGGTCGGTATAAGGAATGATCTGGGTAAAATTGAGATCTTCCGCCAACTTCTCCGTTCCCCGGTGCAAATAGCCGACGACGGGCTCCACATGCGTGATCCGCTCCCCATCCAACGTCACGACAAGACGCAAGACGCCATGGGTGCTGGGATGCTGGGGCCCCACGTTCAACGTCAATTCTTCGGTCCGAATCATCTCCGTACACCTCCAACTCGTCCACCAGCGGCACACGCGCTAAATCTCGATGTCATACGGCTCATAATCCTTGCGCAGCGGATGGCCCACCCAGTCCTCCGGCAGCATGATACGGCGCAGATCGGGGTGCCCGGCAAACCGAATTCCCAGCAAATCGTACGCCTCCCGTTCCTGCCAGTTTGCTCCTGCCCAAACGGAAACCACCGAAGGAACGCTTGGCTCTTCCCGATCCGTCCTGACCTTCACGGTGAGGTGTTCACGGTGCGCGATGGAGACGAGGTGGTACACCACTTCCATGTATTGAACGTAATCGACACCCACAATGTCACTCAGGTAAACAAAGGAAAGCTCCGGATCCTCCTTGAGGAAACGGGCCACCTCCAGCCAGTGTTCCTTGTTCACAACCAGGGTCGGCCGATCCTGGCTCAGGCGGTTGATCAACGCCTCTTCCACCACACCCTCGCCAAACCGCTCCTTGAGCCGCCCGACAAGCCTGTCTAACCAGGGTTGTTTGGGCGAGGGTTTCTCCGGCTTCTCTTCCGCCTGCTTGCCGGCGCCTGCCCTCGGCGCTCCTGCCGCACGGCCTCTCGCCGGGGCTTTCGCTTCCTGACGCGGCGACGCGGTCTGGGGACGGGGAGTCTTGTCCGTTTCCGGGTCATCCACCTGGCTGGCCGTCGTCCCGCGGGCGCCCGCACCAGGCTTTCCATCCCGCTCTCTGGCCAGCTTCTCGGTTACCTCGCCGGCATCCGTTCCGCCCGCTTGCCTCGCGCCACCCGTTTCACTTGCGCCGTCCGCTTCACTTGCGCCTCCTGCTTCACTCGCGCCGCGCGCCGCCTCAGCCCCACCGGCTTCGCCCGTTTCATTCGCCGCGGCGGCTGTCGCTTTTTCCTCTTGTCCCGCCGGCGCCCGCTCCGCCTTTTCTTCCGGCTGCGGTGCGCGCTTGGTGTCCTCTTCCCGGCTCATCCGTCGGTCACCTTCTTTCCGGTTCGCGCCTCGTAGCGGATTTTATACTGCAATTTCTTGATTCCGTATATCAACGCCGCCGGATTGGGAGGGCAGCCCGGAATATACACGTCTACCGGCACAATCTGATCCACGCCCTTGACCACCGCATAGGAACGGACATAGGGCCCGCCTGCCGTGGCGCAGGAACCCATCGCGATCACATACTTGGGTTCCGGCATCTGATCGTACAGCCGCCGGAGCAGCGGTCCCATCTTCTTCGTCACGGTCCCGGCCACGATCATCAAATCAGACTGTCGCGGCGACGGCCGGAAGATCACGCCGAACCGGTCCAAATCGTAATGCGGTGCGCCCGCGTTCATCATCTCAATGGCGCAGCAGGCCAGGCCGAACGTCAAGGGCCACATCGAGTTGCTGCGCGCCCACGCCTTGATCTGTTCCACGGTCGTAAAAAGAACATTCCGCTTTAACTCCTCAGCGGCCTGCAGCTCCTCCAGATCCAGCCCTTCCAGTTCCAATTCTAAACCCATTCTAACACCTTCTTCTTCCAGGCATAGACCAAACCGATGAACAGCAGAACGACAAACAGAACGGCTTCGATGAACGCAAACAATCCCAACTGGTCAAAAGCGACCGCCCATGGCAACAGGAACAGCGCCTCCACGTCAAAAAGCACGAACAACAAGGCAAACATGTAGTAACGAACATGAAAACGCACCCAGCTTTTTCCCTTCGGGTCGACACCGCTTTCATACGTGGTTTGCTTTTCCGGCGTCGGGTTGCTGGGTCTCAAAAGACGTCCCACAAACAAAGCCGCGATTGGCAGAAAGATGCTCAACAGCAAAAAAACGGAGAGCATCAAGTAACTGTTGAGATATGTGTCCATGGCTTCCCCCCATTGGCCGTTCGCAAATCGCTGACTGGTGCGATCTTCTGTTGGTAGGTCCTCACCTATTGTCATTCCAGTTTCCTGTACATTTTAAACCATGTTAAATTTTTCCGCTCCCATTATAACAAATTGACGATTTTGTGTCTAATCACGACCCCGGAAAAAAAGCAGGCGCCCCTTTCATGGAGAGGCACCTGCTCTGACGACAGGCCTTACTTGCGGGCCAGTTTGAGACGGTTCATGGCGCGCTGCAACGCAAGCTCGGCCCGTTTGAAGTCGATCTCCTCCGAACCTTTCTCCGCGAGCCGCCGCTCTGCCCGCTCCTTCGCAGCCAGGGCACGGTCGACGTCGATCTCCTCCGGAAATTCGGCCGCCTCCGCCAGGACGACCACCCTTTCCGGGGTCACCTCCAGGAATCCGCCATGGACCGCCAATTCGTGCGTCTCTTCCGCCTCTTTGATCCGCAAGATGTCAATGGCCAGGTTGGCAACCAGGGGGGCGTGTCCAGGCAAAATGCCGATTTCCCCGACCGTGGTCTTGGCCACCACCATCTCCACTGGCCGACTGATGACCGTCCGTTCCGGCGTAACCAGATCAAATTGTACCGTGCTCATCGTGCCATCCGCTTCGCTCTCTCGACCGCCTCTTCAATGGTGCCCACCATCAGGAAGGCTTCCTCAGGCAAGTCGTCGTGTTTTCCTTCGACAATCTCCTTGAAGCTGCGGACGGTCTCCTTGACGGGCACGTATTTGCCGGGAATATTGGTAAACTGTTCGGCCACATGGAACGGCTGCGAAAGGAAGCGCTCCAGACGGCGGGCCCTGTGCACGATCAGTTTGTCCTCGTCGGAGAGTTCATCCATGCCGAGAATGGCAATGATGTCCTGCAGTTCCTTGTAACGCTGCAGAATCCGCTGTACTTCCCGGGCCACCCGGTAATGCTCTTCCCCAACCACGGCCGGATTGAGCAAGCGGGATGTGGATGCCAGCGGGTCCACAGCCGGGTAGATCCCTTTTTCCGCAATGCTCCGCTCCAGGTTTGTGGTCGCGTCCAGGTGAGCAAAGGTGGTCGCCGGCGCCGGGTCGGTGTAGTCGTCAGCCGGCACGTAAATGGCCTGGATCGAGGTAACGGACCCTTTCTTGGTCGAGGTGATCCGTTCCTGCAGCTGTCCCATTTCCGTCGCCAGCGTCGGCTGGTAACCCACCGCCGAAGGAATCCGTCCCAACAGCGCGGATACTTCCGAACCGGCCTGTGTGAAACGGAAAATGTTGTCGATGAACAACAACACGTCCTGGCCTTCCCGGTCGCGGAAATACTCCGCCATCGTCAGCCCGGTCAAGGCCACGCGCAGGCGGGCGCCAGGCGGTTCGTTCATCTGGCCGAACACCATCGTCGTCTTGGAAATGACGCCGGATTCCCGCATTTCGTGATAAAGATCGTTCCCTTCGCGCGTCCGCTCGCCCACGCCCGCAAAGACGGACAAGCCGCCGTGCTCCTGGGCGATGTTGTGAATCAGTTCCTGGATCAAGACGGTTTTCCCCACGCCGGCTCCTCCGAAGAGACCGATCTTTCCACCGCGCGCATAGGGAGCCAGCAAGTCAATCACCTTGATCCCCGTCTCCAGAATCTCCTCTGTGGCGGACAGTTCCTCAAACGAAGGGGCAGGCCGGTGAATCGGGTGGTACTCTGTCGCCTTCACCTCGCCCGCGTTGTCAATCGGCTCGCCCAGAACGTTGAAGACGCGGCCCAATGTGGCTTCCCCAACCGGCACGCTGATGGGCTTGCCGGTGTCCACGGCCTCCATTCCCCGTACCAAACCATCCGTGGAAGCCATCGCAATACAACGGACGACGTTATCGCCGAGGTGTACCGCCGCTTCCACCGTCAGGTTGATGTCCCGCTCATGTTCCGACCTCGCCCGATGTTCGATGCGAATGGCGTTGTAGATTTCAGGCAAGTGGCCGCGCTCGAACTGGATGTCGACAACGGGCCCCATCACCTGTAACACACGTCCCTTGTTCAAACACATTCCCTCCTTACCATCCCGTTACGATCTATAAATCCGCTATCCCTGCAGGGCATTGGCGCCGCCGACAACCTCGGAAACTTCCTGCGTGATGGCCGCCTGTCTGGCCCGGTTGTAATAGAGGTTGAGTTGCTTGATCATCTCACCGGCGTTATCCGTCGCATTGCCCATTGCGGTCATCCGCGCTGCCTGTTCGCTGGCCTTGGCGTCCAGCAGAGCGGCATAAATCAGGCTCTCCGCATACTTGGGCAAAAGCGCCGACAACACTTCTTCCGGTGAGGGCTCATACTCGTACACATAACGCTTGGCAGACCCCTGCTGGTCGTTCCCCAGCTCTTCCAGCAGGTTGACCAACGGCAGGAGCAACTCTTCGCGCGGCTGCTGCTGCACGGGATTGACGAAATGGTTGTAGTACAGATACAGTTCGTCAAAGGCCTCCTCGGCAAACAGCGACACCGCCGCGGAAGAGATATCCTTGATGTCGGCATACGTGGGAAAATCGGACAGCCCCACGATCTGCCTGATCACCGGGTAGCCGCGCTTGCGGAAAAAGTCCGCGCCTTTGCGTCCGATCACGAAAATGACGTATTCTTCCGGAGACTGGTGCCGCTGGCGGATCTTCCCTTCCACTAACCTCAGCAGGTTGGCGTTATAGCCGCCGGCCAGTCCCCGATCGGAGGTGATTACCAGGTAACCGGTTTTTTTCACTTCCCGCCGGCTGAGCATGGGATGGCGAAAGCCGCTCGAGCCGGCGGCCACACTGGCGATCACCTCGCGCATCTTATCCGCATAGGGACGGGAGGATTGCGCCCGTTCCTGACAGCGGCGCAACCTGGCGGAAGCCACCATTTCCATCGCCTTGGTCACTTGCTGCATGTTTTTGGCACTGCGTATCCGGTTTTTGATCGCTTTCGTCCCTTGCAAATGAACTCACCACCTTTGCGAGTGGTCATATGAGGAATCGTTCCAGCTTCCGCGCGGGCAGTCAGGAGGCAGCGCCGTCACGCCTTGCTGGAGACAAAGCCTTTCTTGAAGTCTTCAATGCATTTTTGCAGTTTTTCCTCTGTCTCAGCGCTCAAGTCTCCAGTCTCACGAATCGCTTTGAGCACTTCCTGTCCCTGCGGCTGGGCATCCATGTAAGCGAGGAATTCGGATTCAAAGCGCAGGACATCTTCCACCGGATACTCGTCCAGATACCCTTTCACAGCCGTGTAGATGCTGACCACCTGCTTTTCCACGGGCATCGGCTTGTACTGATCCTGTTTAAGAATCTCCATCGTCCGCTGTCCGCGAATCAGCCTGGCCTGTGTCGCCTTGTCCAGATCGGAGCCAAACTGGGCGAAGGCAGCCAGCTCCCGGTACTGCGCCAGGTCGAGACGCAGCGTCCCGGCCACTTTCTTCATCGCCTTGATCTGCGCCGCTCCCCCTACCCGCGAAACGGACAGACCGACGTTGACCGCGGGGCGTTGGCCCGAGTAGAACAGATCGGATTCAAGGAAGATCTGACCGTCCGTAATCGAGATCACGTTTGTCGGAATGTAGGCCGACACGTCACCGGCCTGCGTCTCAATAAAGGGCAATGCCGTCAGCGACCCGCCTCCCAGCTCGTCGTTCAGCTTGGCGGCCCGCTCCAGCAGGCGGGAGTGCAGGTAGAAGACGTCACCCGGATAAGCTTCCCGGCCTGGCGGACGGCGCAAGAGGAGCGACAACTCCCGGTAGGCAGCCGCCTGTTTGGACAGGTCATCGTATACGACCAGCACGTGCTTGCCCTTGTACATGAAATATTCGCCCATGGCGCAACCGGCATACGGCGCCAGGTACAAGAGCGGTGCCGGCTCCGATGCGGAGGCGCTGACGACAATGGTGTAATCCATCGCGCCGTGCTTTTTCAACGTCTCCACGACGCTAACCACCGTCGACTGCTTCTGTCCGATGGCCACGTAGATGCAGATCATGTTCTGGCCCTTTTGGTTGATGATCGTGTCCACGGCAATCGCCGTCTTTCCGGTCTGGCGATCCCCGATGATCAGCTCCCGCTGGCCGCGGCCGATCGGCACCATCGAGTCGATCGCCTTGATACCGGTCTGCATCGGCTCATGCACCGACCGCCGATCGATCACGCCAGGGGCGGGAGATTCAACCGGACGGTATTCGCTCGTCTGAATCGGACCCAGCCCGTCGATGGGCTGACCCAGCGGGTTGACCACCCGTCCCAGCAGGGCCTCGCCCACCGGCACCTCCATAATCCGTCCCGTCCGCTTGACGCGGTCGCCTTCGTGAATGCCGGTGAAGGGACCCATGATCACGACGCCGACGTTGTCCTCTTCCAGGTTCTGGGCCATTCCCATGACGCCATTTTCAAACTCCAAGAGTTCTCCGGCCATCACATTGGACAGGCCATAGACACGCGCAATCCCGTCACCAACCTGGATGACGGTCCCGACATCGCTGACTTCCAGTTCGGTCTGGAAGTTGGCGATCTGCTGCTTGAGTATGGTACTGATTTCCTCAGGTCGGATGCTCATTGATTCACCCCTTCTCTCACATTACTGCCCTAACCTGCTGTCAGGCTGTCACCAGTTGTTTCTCCATCCGCTGCAGAAGACCACGGACGCTGCCGTCGTACAGCCGGTCGCCGATCCGGACCAGCACCCCGCCGATCAGCTCGGGGTCTGTCTCCTTGTGCAGGACGACCTCCGTCTTTCCGGTCAACTCCTTCAGCGAGGCGGCGAGGTGCTCCTCTTCTGTCTCCGTCAGCGGGAACGCGGACGATACATGCGCATGGACCACACCCTTGTACTCGTCCACCATGTCCAAATAGCTTCTGACCACCTGGCTGATGAGCAGTGCACGCCTGTTTTTGAGCAAAATCAGCAGGAGATGCAATACTTCAGGGGAGACCTTTTCCCCGTACAGCTGGCGAACCGCGGATTGCTTGTCCTGAGCCGACACCTGCGGGTTGGCCAGCCACTCCCGCCAAGGGGCATGTTGATCGATACTGTCTCTGATCAGCGTCAAGTCAGCGGCGATCTCATCCAGCCGCCCCTGTTCCAGCGCCAGTTCAAACATCGCCTTGGCATATCGCTTTGCCACCATCATTGCACTTTCCCTACCTGTTCGACAAAGCTGTCAATCAGCTCACGCTGCGCTTGCGGATCGATTTCCTTTTCGATGATTTTGGCCGCAATCTGAACAGAAAGGACAGCCATTTGCTCGCGCATCGCGGCAAGGGCCACCTCTTTCTCCCGCTGAATTTCAGCCAGTGCCTGCTGCCGCTGGCGTTCGGCTTCCGCCTTGGCCTGGCTGATGATTTCTTCCGCCTGCTTCTCGCTTGTCACGCGGGCGCGTTCGACAATCTCGCGCGCCTCCTCGCGCGCCTGCTTGAGGAGCTGTTTCTGTTCAGCCAGTAGCTGTTCCGCCTCCTGGCTGCGGGCAGCCGCCTCCTCAATCTGTCTGGCGATCTCCTCCTGACGCTTGGCCATCACTCCGATCAGCGGACCAAACGCGTAGCGGCTCAGCAGCCAGAAAAGAATTCCAAACGCGATAATGGTGATCAAAAAATTGCCGATGTGAAACGCCAAGCCGACTCACTCCTTTTTTCTCTGATACAAGACAAAGGCGGGGCGAGATCTGCCGCCGCCCTGATCATCCCCCGCTCCTGTCCGTCAGGAGCTTTTCGTCCTTTGTTAGGAGAAGAAGGCAAGCAAACCAATAACCACCGCGATGATCGGCAAGGCTTCAACCAGACCGAAGCAGATAAACATCAGACCCATCAAACGACCCTGCAATTCGGGCTGCCGGGATACCCCTTCCACGGTACGGCCAAACAGCAACCCGTTGCCAATCCCTGCTCCAACGGCGGCCAGACCTGCTGCAATCGCTGCGGCTAAAATATTGAGACTCATTAATGTCAGCACTCCTTTCACAATTTGAAGACAAATATTTGGAAATGGCAGCAACCTGTCATGAAATGAAGCAAGATATCATATCATGAAACCCATGGTTCACATCCATGGCTCGGGAAAAATTCCGGAAATCAGTGACTGTGTTCAATTTTCCGGCTGATATAGACCATGCTCAGGACTGTAAAGATAAAGGCCTGCACGGCGCCGACAAACACGCTGAATCCCTGCCAGACAATCATCGGCACGATACCGACCGCGCCCAGCATGAGAATGACCGCGATCAGCACCTCGCCCGCGAAGATATTGCCAAAAAGACGCAGGCCCAGCGTCAGCGTGTTGGCCACCTCTTCAATCAGGTTGAGCGGCAAAAAGACGGGATAAGGTTCGACAAAATGTTTCAGGTAGGCTTTGGGACCGGCCATGCGAACGCCGAGGATATGACTGAGAACGATGATCATGAATGACAACCCCAGCGTCACACTGGCATCAGCTGTCGGCGATTTCCACCAGACCATGGAGACGCCGTGCTTGCCCTCCGCCTCCGCCTCTGCCAGCATCTCTTCCGAAACCACCTCGATCCCCAGAATGGTCAGGGGTTCGGTGTGTTCGGTCTCGATCACCCAGATCAGTCCCAGAAGATTGGCGACGAAAATGAACATGATCAAGGTCAGCCCCAGCGAGAGGAAGCGTTCCCCTTTCCGCAGGTCCATCGCGATGCCGATGATGTTGCGGACAAAATCCACCAGCCATTCCAGGACGTTTTGCAATCCCCGGGGCACGCCCGTGGTCGCGCCACGTGCGCCGAACCAAGCAATGAGAAACACGATGACCATCGTGATCAGCGTCATGTAGAGGGTGGACAGGTCAAACGTCAACCACGGCAGACTCTCCAGCGGCACCCAGACCGGACTCTCATGCAACGGTATCACCCCTTTCACGGTTGGTTATTGCGGATAGAGTATTCCTTGAGGGTTAACAGGCCATGAATGAGGGTCATGGCCGGGGCTGTCACAAGTCCCAGGATCGTGCCGAGCAAATCCACCTGCGGCCAGCGCCAGGCCACCAGGGCTGCCAGGATGGCCATGCTGAACCGGAATGGCGTGCCAGCCGCAAGCCGCGGCCGCCTCCCGGTCAGGTTGTACCATCTGAAAAACCGCCGCACCCTCCAGGCCATGTGCAACGCATTGACGAGGCTGACCAGGCTCCCCACGATGAGGCCCAGGAAAAACGGTTTCCATGGCGTAAATCCCCAGCCGAGCACCCAAACCGCCATGAGCAGCAGCATCAAACGAACCAGGCCGTTCACCCGGCGGGTCAAATCATCGTTCATGGCCATCTCCCGCCAAGCGCTTGACAATGGGCAAAAGGCTTAACACCCAGCCGAGCAAACCCAGCAACATGCCCAGGATCATGAAAAGAGGCATCGTCTGAAAGATGCGATCCAGCCAGCGTCCCAGCGCCACGCCGAGGAGAAAAAAGATGGCCAGATCGATGCCGATCACGCTGACGATCGCAGCCGCCCGCCATAGGTTCCCGCGCTCGGGGTGGGTCACGCCTCGCTCTCCTTTCTGGCCTCAAGCTCCCGATTCTGTTTCTTGCATACTCGTGGAAACGCTTCTCGTGTCCTATGCTATGGTACAATAGCCGGGTAACCATGTCAACGAAAGGCACAGGGTCCCCGGCTATTTCCAGCTGTTCCATGCGATTTGTGACAAAATTGTCACAAAGACGCTTGCGGCGAAAAAGGTTCAGGCGGTTCTTTTTCAAATCCGAAATGGTAACCAATCGCCCGGGCAATCCTTGCGGCAGCCTGTCCGTCGCCGTAAGGGTTGGCCGCCTGCGCCATCCGGCGATACGCGTCCTCGTCACGCAGGAGCCGGTCGGCTTCGGCAAAAATCCGCTCTTCGTCCGTTCCCACCAGCCGCAGCGTCCCCGCCTCCACACCCTCCGGCCGTTCCGTCTTCTCCCGCAGCACCAGTACCGGCACCCCGAAAGCGGGTGCTTCCTCCTGAACGCCGCCCGAATCGCTGAGTATCAGGTGCGCGCGGGCTTCAAAGTTGTGAAAATCCAGGACATCCAGCGGTTCGATCAAGTGAATTCGCGGATGTCCGCCGAGCCCTTCCCGGACCGTTTCCTGCACCGCCGGATTGAGGTGTACCGGGTATACCACGGCAATCTCCGGATGCTCCTCCACGAGGCGCAAAACGGCGCGGCAGATCCGGCGCAGGGGCTCTCCAATGTTTTCCCGCCGGTGCGCCGTCATCAGCACCATCTTTTTTCCTGCGATCTTTTCCAAAACGGGGTGGCTGTAGTCCGGACGGACCGTCGTCGCCAGCGCGTCAATCACCGTGTTGCCGGTGATCCAGATCTGCCCGGAGGGTTTGCGTTCCCGGCGCAGGTTCTCAGCCGCCCATTTCGTCGGCGCAAAATGCAGGTCAGCCAGCACGCCCACCAGCTGCCGGTTCATCTCTTCCGGGTATGGCGCGTTTTTGTCGTATGTACGCAAGCCCGCCTCCACATGTCCCACCGCCACATGATGGTAAAAGGCGGCCAAAGCCGCGGCAAAACTGGTGGTGGTATCCCCGTGGACCAGGATCAGATCAGGGCGCAACTCCTGGATGATGCGCTCCAGCCCTTCCAGCACGCGCGTGGTAATCTGGGTCAAACTCTGCCTGGGCGTCATGATGTTCAAGTCATAATTCGGATCAATGGCAAATGCCTCCAACACCTGATCCAGCATCTGCCGGTGCTGGGCGGTGACACAGACATAGGAACGGATGCCCGGCATCTGCCGCAGGCGATGAACCACCGGTGCCATCTTGATCGCCTCCGGCCGGGTGCCGAATACACTGAGAACCTTCATCTATGACGGACAACTCGCTGTCCTCTACCCTCCCTTTTGCTTCTCCTTGCTTGCGCCATACGTTCCGGTTTCTTTCTTGCTGTGTTTTTTCTTCTCTCTGTTTTTTCTTCGCTTACTTGGTCCCAAACAACCGGTCTCCGGCATCCCCCAGGCCGGGAACGATATACCCGCACTCATTCAGGCGTTCATCCACCGCGGCGACATAAATGTCCACATCCGGATGCTCCTCCTGAATCCGCCGAATTCCCTCCGGGGCCGCAACCAGGCACATCAACTTCACACTTTTGGCGCCCCGTTCTTTCAGCAGCGCAAGCGCCGCCGCAGCGGAACCGCCGGTCGCCAGCATCGGATCGATGACAATCAATTCCCGTTCCGCGATGTCCGTAGGCAGCTTGACATAGTATACCACCGGCTGCAGCGTCTCGTGATCCCGATACAATCCCACATGCCCCACCTTGGCCGCCGGAATCAGCTTCAGTATGCCGTCCACCATGCCCAATCCGGCCCGCAAGATGGGGATGATGCCCAGTTTTTTGCCGCTGATCACGCGGCTTCTGGCAGTCCCCACCGGCGTTTCGATCACCACTTCCTGCAACGGCAGGTCGCGGGTGATTTCATAAGCCATCAGCGTGGCCACTTCGTCCACCAGTTCGCGGAACTCCTTGGTCCCCGTGCGCCGGTCGCGAATAAAGGTCAACTTGTGCTGAATCAACGGATGATCAAAATGATAAACTTTGCCCATGTTTTCCCTCATCCCCAGTCGCCAGTTTCTCTTCCGCGCAAGGCGTTCTCCGCCACCGCTTCACGCCTCGGCATAACGAAGCTGGGCATACAAGGGAAAACGCCGGGTCAGCTCAGCCACTTTGCGGCGGGCCTCCTCCTTGACCGCCGCATTGTCCCGCTCCTTGAGCACCGACGCGATGATCCCGGCAATTTCGACCATCGCCTCCGCATCCATGCCACGCGTCGTGACAGCCGGCGTGCCGATGCGGATGCCGCTGGTGACCATCGGCTTGGCCGGATCGTACGGAATGGCATTTTTGTTCACGGTGATATTCACCTCGTCGAGAATGGCCTCCGCCTCTTTGCCGGTCAGGCCGAGGTTGCGCACATCCACCAGGATGAGGTGATTATCTGTCCCGCCGGATACCAGCTGCAGCCCATGATTCATCAGCGATTCGGCCAGCGCCTTGGCATTCTCCACCACCTGCCGGCAATAATCCCGGAACGCAGGCTGCAGCGCCTCGCCAAAAGCCACCGCCTTGGCGGCGATCACATGCATCAGGGGGCCGCCTTGAATCCCCGGGAAAATGGCCTTGTCGATCTCCTTGGCAAACGCCTCCTGGCAAAGAATCATGCCGCCCCGCGGCCCGCGCAGCGTCTTGTGGGTGGTGGTGGTGACAAAATGAGCGTACGGAATCGGAGACGGATGCAGCCCGGTGGCCACCAAGCCGGCGATGTGGGCCATGTCCACCATCAAATAAGCTCCGACCTCATCGGCGATCTCCCGCAATGCGGCGAAATCGATCACCCGCGGATAGGCGCTGGCCCCTGCCACAATCAGCCTGGGACGGTGCTGGCGCGCCAGCTCCCGCACTTCATCGTAGCGGATCAGGTGGGTTTTTTCATCCACCCCGTAAGGGATGAACTGGTACAGCTGGCCGGAAAAGTTGACCGGGCTGCCGTGGGTCAGGTGACCGCCGTGGGCCAGGTTCATCCCCAGCACCTTGTCGCCGGGCTTCAGCACGGCACTGTAGACGGCCATGTTGGCCTGGGCGCCGGAGTGCGGCTGCACGTTGGCGTGATCGGCCCCAAAAAGCTGTTTGGCCCTCTCCCGCGCCAACTCTTCCACAACATCCACATACTCGCAGCCACCATAATAGCGGCGCCCAGGATACCCCTCGGCGTATTTGTTGGTCAAAACGGTACCCAGCGCCTCCAGCACGGCCGGACTGACGAAGTTTTCCGAAGCGATCAACTCGATGTTCTGGTTTTGCCGCTGCAATTCCTTTTGCAGCGCGGAGGCCACCTCCGGATCCTGCCTGACGAGATGTTCCAGCATGTTTGACGTTCCCCTTTCTTTGCTAAAATGGCAGACGATTGACGCGTCAGTTCCTCGAATACACAGCCCGTGAGCCGCCAATCAGCTTGGGCCTTGTCCACGCGGCGGTGACATGGGCACGGCCCACTTGCCGGCAGGATGGCCGAAAAGGAACCGCAACCGGCTTCAAGTGCATCCCGATCAGAGTGTCGCCAATGTCGATGCCGGCATCCGCCCGGATGGCCTCGACCACCACCGGATCCTCCATGTGGGCAAATGCATAGGCAGCCAGCGCCCCTCCCGCTTCAGGAACCGGAACCACCGTCACCGGCTCCCAGGAATGGGCCATCGCGGTGCTCCGATCCACCACCAACGCCCGATTGAGATGCTCGCAACACTGGTAGGCCATCCGGATGTCCCGTTCCCGGGCCACCTCTTCTGCCGCGCGAAAAATCCGTGCCGCAATCGCCTCGCTGCCCTGTTTGCCAATCGGATGGCCCTGTACCTCGCTGGTGCTGGCCCCGATCACCCAAACCTGCGGCGCTGCAGGCCCCCTCTTTTGTCCCTGCCACAACGCTTCCCTCTGTTTCTCCCACAATTCTTCCAGAATGGATCGGACCGCCTGATAGACGCCGTCCAGATCCAAAGTGCCAGCCGCTCCGCATACGGGCGTCTCTGCCAGCTGCCGGTTCCGATCGCTCACCGGCTCACCTCCTCATTTCCCTGCCCCATCGCAACAGGAAGGCAGATGATCAGGCTCCGGATGTTCCTGTGCTTCCAGCTCCCGGATCTTTTCGATGCGCCGCTGATGCCGCCCGCCGGCAAACGGCGTTGTCAACCAAATCCGCACGATCTCCCGCGCCAGCCCCGGGCCGATCACCCGCTCCCCCATCGCCAGCAGGTTGCTGTCGTTATGTTCCCGCGTCGCCCGCGCGGAAAAGGCATCATGCACCAAGGCGCAACGTATTCCGCGCACCTTGTTCGCCGCAATCGTCATGCCAATCCCGGTGCCGCAGATCAGAATCCCGCGATCAAATTCGCCCGCTGCCACCTTTTTCGCCACCGGGATGGCAAAATCGGGGTAATCTACAGAATCAGGCGAATGGGTGCCGAAATCCTCGTAGATAACCCCCATCTCTTCCAGTTCTTTCTTAATCTCTTCCTTCAGGCGAAACCCCCCGTGGTCTGCCGCTAGTGCCACTCTCAACTGGCCGTTTTCCATGAAAGGCTCCCTTCCTCTCTGCAAACTCCTCTGCAAACTCCCTGCCATTATAACGCATCTTCGGGCTGGCTGACAGAGGCTGCCAACAACTGTAACAAATGGCGGATGTTCTCCTCCAGCTCATCCCGTGTCTGCCGGTAAACTTCCAGCTCTCCGCCGAACGGATCCCTGACGTCCAGCGAAGAAAAATAGGACTCCAGGTACTCCCATGAAAAATCATCAGGCCCATCCCCTGACTCCCCGGACTCCTGTGGCTGCTTCGCTTTGGACTCCTCTGGCCCTTCCGCTTCCGCCGCCGGCGACGCACCGGTGGCTTCCGCATCGGCTCCGGCCGCCTTTTGCGGGCCATGTTCCCGTATGTACTCCTTCAAGGTAAACGTCTTATCCTGAAAATCAGGAAACTCCTCCCACAAGTGGCGCTTATGTTGCATGGTCATCGTCAACACCAGATCTGCCCATTTCATATCCTCCTCCTCCAGCATGGCAGCCTGGTGCTCCATCTCAATTCCCCTTTCGCCCAGCGCCTCACGCGCATATTGGCTCAACGGGTCGCCAGGCGCGGCATACAATCCCCGGGAGCGCACCTCAAGCGCATAGGGCAAAGCCAGTTCCTTCCCCAGTTTTTCCGTCAATGCGGCGGCCATCGGCGAACGACAGGTATTGCCCGTGCATACGTAAAGCAGTCGGATGGTTCTCACGTCCTTGTCCCCCCTTTCACGATCTGGCATCCCTTTCATGCGTCATCGAACACCTTCATAATAAAAATGATACTCCAAACACCACCAATATCAAACCCCCCAGGATTTCCCCCACCATCCCCAGTTGCTGCCCGACGCGGCGCCCCAGCACCAGTCCGGCCAGGGACATCCAAAAACCGCAAAAACCAAACACCAACAGGGAGAGGATGATGTCAACCGAAAAAAGCCCCATCGAAAAACCAATCGCCAAGCTGTCCACGCTGACGCCAAACGCCAGGAGGATGAGCCACCACAGGGACCCGTCAAGCCCGCTTCGCATCTCCAGGGAGGATCCCCGCAACCCGGAGACGATCATTTGCACACCCAACAAAAACAAAAGCAGGCCGCCCAGCAAGACAGCCATGTAACCCATGCGATGGCTGAGCCAGCCGCCAACCAGGATACCCAACGTCGGCGACAAAATATGAAACATCCCGACCAGCAAACTCAAATAAACCATCTGCCGGCGCCGAATTCCACTCATCCCTACGCCGATTCCCAGTGAAAGTGCATCCATCCCCATGGCCATGGCAATGGAACCAATCGTCAGCCACTGGCCAATCTGGACCATCACCGCATCCAGCGCCTCTGCCATGCTACCCCTCCCGGCCCTTGTCTGTCGTCTCCTGTCCAATATATGCGACAAGCCGGAGGGTTAGCATCCTTTTTGGCTGATAGGAACGCTTTTGACTATTCACGCTTTTGACTGATAGGAACCCTGGGCTGATATGAAACGGCCGCCGCTGGCCTTCTCCAGGCGATTCATGATCGCCGCGCCAATCCCTTCGGACGCAAAGGACTCGGCATAGATCACCTGGATATCCGCCGCATCAAACTGGCGCAGACAGGCATACAAAAACCGGGCCACCGTCTCCAGCCGGCTGCGCCTGCCGCAAGGGAGAACGAGCACCGGCAAACCAGCCAGCGCCTGCCGGTAATAGGCTTCCCCTTCCTCTGTCGTCAGGATTCCCACCCTGAGCCCCGAACATCCACGAGCGCGAGCCTCTTCCACAATCCGGCGGCGCACCTCAGCCAGCGAACCCTTGACCAGCCACAGCTGCCCTTTTGGCGCATAATGGGTGTACTTCATCCCGGGCGCACGCGGCACCAGGGAATCCTCCCGCCCGGGGGCAGATCCCTGTTTTTCTTCAAGCCCTGCCGCCGGGATCGCTGTGCCCAGGACACGCTCCAGCTCCTCCCGCGTGATGCTGCCGGGCCGCAAGATGACTGGACGGCCTTTGCTCACATCCACCACGGTGGATTCGGTGCCGATGGGTACCGGCCCGCCATCCAACACGCCGGCAATCCGCCCTTTCAGATCCTCCAGTACGTGCCCCGCGGTGGTTGGACTGGGGCGTCCGGACCGGTTGGCGCTTGGCGCCGCCAGCGGAAAACCGCACGCCTTGAGTAACGCCTGCGCGACAGGATGGGAGGGCATCCGGACCGCCACCGTCTCGAGCCCCCCGGTCACCTCCGGGGCAACACGTCCTGACGATGGCAGAATCAAGGTTAACGGCCCAGGCCAGAATGTTTCCATCAGGAGGCGGGCCGCCTCCGGAACGACGGTCACCAGCTCCTCCAGGGACTCCGGATGCCAGATATGGACGATCAACGGATTGTCGCTGGGACGGCCCTTCGCCGCAAAGATCTTCCGAACGGCGTCTGAATGATAGGCATTTGCGCCCAGACCATAAACGGTCTCTGTCGGAAACGCCACCGTCTCCCCCCGGCGCAAGCATGCCGCCGCTTCCTGAACCGCAGGATGCTCCGCAAGCTGCGGCGACTGCGAATCGATCAGCCAATGTGCGGTATCCAGTCGCTTCATCTTGATTTTCATCCCCATCTCTTCCACAAGGTTATCCACAATCTTATCCACAGTTCCGCCAAAACTGTGGATAATTTCAGCATATCAATTTCAGCATATCACAAGAAAGCCCGCCATCCACCCATACGATTCGGGCGTGGCGAGCCATTTCCCGTCCTGGATCCATTCCCTCTTTCACTCTCCATGCATGATTCCCTATGCTTCATCATTCACGATTCCTTCTCAAACCATCCCCGCAACCAGTCCCACAGGAAAAAACGGATTTCGGCATGTAACGGCGCCGAATCGGCCTTCGTTTCCCTTGCCTCCTCTTCCCCCTTGTCCGGATTGTCCGGACCCGCAAAACACAAAGGCGGAAACAGCACGCACCACCAATTGTCACCCTGTCCCTCGCCGAGGATAATCCGCAGCGCCTCATACTGCCCGGCGGGAACCGTGCGGCCACCGAACGTCTTTTTCGGAAAAGGCACCTCGCCGTAATCTACCCTGCTCCGGTAGGGAAAGCCGTTTTCCATCAACACCCGATCCGCCAGGGCCTGCAGCTCGTCAACCCGGTTCCCCAGCACCTGGCGAACCGCATGCACATCCGCCGCATCGCCGACCCAGCGTTCAATCTGCGCGAGAACCGCATCCCTCACCCGGCGTTTGACCCATTGATCAGCCACCGTATTGCTGTTGGCCAGCACGCGAAAGCGGATCGCCTCGTCCGGAATCGTGAAGCTTGCGAGCGGAGATGAAGCGGGCTGAATCGAAAAAGGAACCATCCATGAGTGCAGCAGCCATAATCCGGCCAGCAATGAAAGCGTCAGCGCGCCGGCAAAACGGGACAGAAAACGGCGCAAAAGCGGAATCCACAAAACCCACATTCTCTTCTCCATCGGTTTCTCCTCCTCACCCACCAGTATGGGCAAGGATAAGAAGTTCTAAACCTATGAAAGAAAGAGAATGACGTTCCTAAACCCAACGGGCAAACACAAAACGCGGAATCCCCGCCAGATCGGCCCTCGCCTTGCAATCTGCAAACCCTGCTGTCTTCAGCATCCGGCACACTTCATCCGCCTGGTGAATCCCGACTTCAAAAGCCACCAACGCACCGGGGAGCAGGACCGAAGGAAGATCGCGGATAATCCGGCGGTAGGCATCCAGACCATCTTCCCCGCCGTCCAGCGCCAGGCGTGGCTCATAATCCCGGACGCCCGCCGGCAAGGCGGCCAGGTCGGAGCGGGCTACATACGGCGGATTGGAGATCAAAAGATCCACCCACACCCCCTGCTCCTTGAGGGGCTGACAAAAATCGCCTTCCAGCCAATGGATTTGCCCCTCCATCCCCAGCCGCCGGGCATTCTCTCGCGCCACGGCCAGCGCCGCGGCAGAACAGTCGACCGCCCAGACCTCCCAGCGGGGATGCAGGCGGGCCAACGTGATGGCGATGACCCCGCTTCCCGTCCCGATATCCGCCATGCGAAGGGGGCGTTCGGCGTTCCATCCGGCCTTCACCTCACGCAGCGTCTCCTCCACCAACAGCTCGGTCTCCGGCCGGGGAATCAGGACATGCCGGTTGACTGTAAACGTCATGTCGTAAAAGGAAACCTCTCCGAGAATGTACTGCAGCGGTTCGCCGTCCCGGTGCCGCCTGACCCATTCCTGAAAGACGGCCCATTGTTCCCTGGTCAGGGGCATCTCCGGCTCTGCAAACAGCTCCTCCCGCCGCCAGCCGCCTGCCCCGCAGAGAAGCATTTCCGCCGCCCTTTGCGGACGCTCTACCTGCCCGCGAAAAAAGGAGGAAGCCCAGCGCAGGGCTTCCCGAACGGTCACACCGGCCGCTTCCGGCCTGCCTGCTTCACCCATTTTCCATCACCCGTCTGTTCCGGCCTGTTTCAATCTTTCCGCCTGTTCGTGGGCAATCAGCGCATCGATGATCTCATCCAGATCCCCTTCCAGGATCTGCTCCAGCCGGTGCACGGTCAGGCCAATCCGGTGATCGGTCACTCTCCCCTGGGGAAAATTGTAGGTACGTATCCTTTCACTCCGATCGCCGGTGCCCACCTGGCTGCGGCGTGCACTGGCCTGTTTCTCCAGCTCCTCCTGCCGGTACTTGTCGTACAGGCGGGCGCGCAACACCCGCATTGCCTTCTCCCGGTTCTTGATCTGCGACCGCTCATCCGAGCAGCTGACGACGATGCCGGTGGGCAAATGGGTAATCCGTACCGCCGAATCGGTGGTGTTGACATGCTGCCCGCCTGCCCCGCTGGAGCGGAACACATCGATCCGCAAATCCTTTTCGTGGATTTCCACTTCCACCTCTTCCGCCTCAGGAAGCACCACCACGGTGGAGGTCGAGGTGTGAATCCGGCCTCCCGATTCGGTCACCGGCACCCGTTGCACGCGGTGAGCGCCGCTTTCATACTTGAGCCGGCTGTAGGCACCCTTCCCCTGAATCGTGAAGATCACTTCCTTGAAACCTCCGATCCCGGTCGGATGCGCCTCCACCAACTCGGTCTTCCAACCCTTGCTTTCCGCGTACCGCGTGTACATCCGGTACAGGTCGGCCGCAAACAAGGCCGCCTCTTCGCCGCCTGCCGCGCCGCGGATCTCCATGATCACATCTTTCTCATCATTGGGATCCCGGGGAAGCAGCAAGATCTGAAGGCGGTTTTCCAGCTCCGACTTTCGCGCCGCCAGATTGGCCATCTCTTCCCGAATCCATTCCTTCATTTCCGGATCAGAAGTGTCATTGGCCATCTCCCGGGCCTCTGCCAACTGCTCGTCGACGGAAAGGTACTCCCGATATACCTGCACGATTTCCTGCAAGTCGCTCTGTTCCTTGGAATATGCACGCAGCTTGGCCGGGTCATTGATCACTTCGGGATCGCAGAGCCATTGGCTCAGTTGTTCATAGCGCTCCATGATGGCCGCAAGGCGCTCAAACATGACCCAACCCCCTTTTTCACGTTCCAAAAGACTAACAGAATCATTGTACTAAATCCCTCGAACCGCGGGCAAGGGCGGCAGCCGCAAGACGGCCAATCCCTGAGACAAAAACATGCCGCACCCAGCAAACAAAACATGCCGGACGCAGGAAGATCTTGCCGCTTCCTCGTCCGGCACCTTGCATAGGAGGTTCCGTTGATCTGCTGTTTGTTGATGATGGGGTTTATCGAACCGGGGCGCGGTGCGTGCGAGCCTCAGCCATCCGGTCGTCAATCACGCCCAGCTGGTTGCGGTAATCATCCACCGGCCTGCCGCCGCGCAAGCCGTTGTCGATTTCCCTGAGCTGACCGAACAGATCGGCGTCGGACGTCACGACAACATGATAGCGGGGTGCCACGCGGCTGACGTGCCTGGCCACCTGATCCTCAACGGCGTCGGCCTGCCGGCGGTTCACCCGGGTATTCAGATCCAGCCCGACATATGCCGTCCCGCCGACAATCACTGCGGTGGCATTGTTGACGCCATTGACTTGTGCGGCCGCCTTGGCAATCCGGTCCGCATCCTGGAAGAAATTATTGACATTATTGCGGTTTCGTCCGTAATAAAGGTTCGGGTTGGCATTGGTAAACCCTTGCATGCCGTCATCGGGGTACGCGGTCCGGTCAGGGGCTGGCGTAAAGGGACGTCGCACGTTGTCATAGCGGTTATTGACCCGGCTGAAATCGTCCTGCCGCATCGGCGTTCCATTCGGAGCCTGGCGGTATTGATTGGGGGCCACATCCTGATCGGGAGCGGGACGGGCTGCCGGCGCACAGGCGGCCAACGTCAGCGACGTCGTTGCCGCCACGCCAAGCATCAGCATTTTTTTGCTCAGCATAGATCCACCTCCTAGAGGTAGCATGTCCGGGAGGCGGATCAATATGCCTTCCAATGATGCCTTCCGTTCTTCCATGATGCCTTCCGTTCTTCGCATAACCAGCAGGGGTTCCAAACAGGACAGCTCCCGCAAAGCGCGGGAGCTGATCCTGAAACAGGTTATTTGATGTTGTATTTCCTCTTGAAGCGTTCCACACGGCCACCCGTGTCGACAAACTTCTGCTTCCCCGTGAAGAAAGGATGGCACTCCGAGCAAATCTCGACCCGCAGGTTCTCCTTCACCGAACCGGTTTCAAACGTGTTCCCGCAAGCACAGGTCACCGTCGTCACTTTGAATTCGGGATGAATGCCTGTTTTCATCTGTTCCACCTCGCTTGCCCTGCTTCCCTAACCTGAAGCAGAGTAAAATTCGTCAATGAAAATGGACGGTCAAAAAAGACACGTGGTTATTGTATCACCACCCGGTCCCGATATGCAAGGGGAAATCGCTGCCACCACCGGCAGGAGGAGCGCCCTGCAGAAGATCCCCCCTTAAAGGAACGCCTGCCCGCGCCCGGGAGGTTAACCGGTTCTTGACAAGTTAGCCGGTCTTGATGAGTCAGCCGGTCTTGACAAACGGATCCTGAGAAGCTGTGAGGTTTGCCAAAAATTCCTCGTTGCTCTTGGTCGCCCGCAGGCGGCGAAGCAGCTGCTCCGTAAATTCATACGGATTTTCCGCGGCCATCGCCCGCCGGAGAGCCCAGACCTTTTCCAGGTGTTCCCGCGGCAGCAACAATTCTTCCCGCCGCGTTCCTGACCGGTGGATGTCGATGGCCGGAAAGATCCGCCGCTCCGCCAGCCGCCGGTCCAGGTGAAGCTCCATATTTCCGGTCCCCTTAAACTCCTCATAAATCACGTCGTCCATGCGGGAGCCCGTATCGACCAGAGCCGTGGCCAAAATGGTCAAGCTGCCTCCTTCCTCGATGTTCCGCGCTGCGCCGAAAAAACGCTTCGGCCGGTGAAAGGCAGCCGGATCGATGCCCCCCGACAACGTCCGGCCGCTGGGGGGAATCACCAGGTTATAAGCGCGGGCCAACCGGGTGATGCTATCCAGTAAAATCACCACATCCCGTTTGTGTTCGACGATCCGCTGGGCCCTCTCCAGCACCAGTTCCGCCACCTTGATATGGTGCTCCGGCAACTCGTCAAACGTGGAACTGATCACCTCGCCTTTGACCGAACGCTGCATGTCCGTGACCTCTTCAGGCCGTTCGTCGATCAATAAAATAAACAGTTCCACATCCGGATAGTTGGTGGCGATGCTGTTGGCGATTTCCTTCAGCAGGACGGTTTTGCCGGCTTTTGGAGGTGCGACGATCAAGCCGCGTTGGCCCTTGCCGACAGGCGCCAGCAGATCGATGATGCGGGTCGATAATTTATCCGGAGATGTTTCCAGAATGAAGCGTTCTTGTGGATGGAGGGGTGTCAGGGAAGCGAAGTGAAGCCGTTTCGCGGCGTTTTCGGGGTTTTCGCCATTTACTGCCTCCACTTGCAGGAGACCAAAATACCGCTCATTTTCTTTCGGAGGCCGAACTTTTCCGGATACCAAATCGCCGGTTCGCAAATCGAAACGCCGGATCTGTGAAGCGGAAATGTAGATGTCCTCATTGCTCGGAAGATAATGAAGCGGTCGCAAGAATCCAAACCCTTCAGGGAGGATTTCCAGGACCCCTTCCATGAACATCAGTCCATCCTGCTCCGCCAGTGAGCGCAGAATGGCAAAAATCAATTCTTTTTTCTTCATTTGACCATAATATGGAATCTTTAATTCTCGCGCCAGTTCATAGAGTTCGGTCAGTTTCTTGTTTTCCAGTTCGCCTAACGTCATCCGCATGCTCCATTCAATGCATTCTTTTAAAACGTGCTTGTAATCCGGATTTATGCTTTCTATACTTTTCTTAATCAATAGAACTTCTTTTATCAATGATCTTCTCTTATCAATGATGATGATATTTATCGATGATGCCGATCATTCCTGGATATCGATCATTCTTGCCGAATTTGCTCCGATTAAACCCAACGGTTAGCTGGAAGACCCCAGCTGGCTGGGATCCAGCCCATCCGTAAACACCAAATTGAGTTTGCGATCGAGGCGGTGTTTGCCCAAAATCCGGCGCACGGTGCCCGTTTTGGCCCGCATCACGATCGACTCCGTCGTCGCCTCCCTGCCGCGGAAGCGAACGCCTTGCAACAGTTCGCCGTCGGTGACGCCCGTCGCCGCAAAGATGGCATCATCCCCCTTGACCAGATCATCCATGCGCAGAATCTGCTGCGGATCGGCGATGCCCATCTTGATACAGCGCTCCCGTTCCTGTTCGTTTTGCGGCAGGAGACGCCCCTGGATTTCCCCGCCCAGGCATTTCAGCGCCACAGCCGCCAGCACGCCTTCCGGCGCTCCGCCCGTGCCGAAGAGAATATCCACGCCCGTATCTTCAAAAGCGGTATTGACGGCGGCGGCCACATCGCCATCCCCGATCAGCTTGATCCGGGCTCCGGCAGCGCGGATTTCCTCAATCAGTTTTTGATGCCGCGGCCTGTCCAGGACAACGGCCACAAGATCGGATACATCCCGGCCCAACGCGCGAGCCACCGCCTTCAGGTTATCCGCCACGGGAGCATCGAGATCCACATGGCCCGCCGCTTTCGGACCCACCGCAATTTTTTCCATGTACATATCGGGTGCGTGCAGGAGATTTCCCCGTTCCGCGATCGCCACGACGGACAGGGCATTCCAGCCGCCGTTGGCGACGATGTTGGTTCCTTCCAGGGGATCCACCGCAACGTCCACTTCCGGAGGATATCCCATCCCCAGCCTTTCTCCGATGTACAACATGGGCGCCTCATCCATCTCGCCCTCACCGATCACGACGGTCCCCCGCATCGGGATGGTGTCGAACACGGCCCGCATCGCTTCGGTGGCGGCGCGATCGGCCTCGTGTTTGTTCCCCCGGCCCATCCAGCGGGCGGCAGCCAGTGCGGCAGCTTCCGTCACCCGAACCAATTCCATCGTCAAACTTCGTTCCATGCTGCTCCTCCTCTGTCTCACCTTTTCAGTATATCACGTCATATATCCCGTTTCACCCTCTGCTGACCCGTGCTTTTTTCGCCGTCTCCCCAAGGGTGCCCGGATGGCGGGCCACACCAAGATACAGCAGCAAGATACCGACAAGTTCGCTCAACGGGAGAAAAACGGCCAGCCCCGCCGCAGCCAGACGGCCGCCGATGCTCATCACCAGAGCGCCCAAAAAGATGAAGAGGTTGCCCCAATAGCGGGTGCGGACAAACGAATACAGGCTGACAACCAGCAAAACAATCCCGCCAACGCCGGAAAGCCAGAAACTGTATTGCCGCACCGATTCCGGCATCGCGCTGCCCCCCACGGTCAGGCCAGCAGCCGGCAAGAGATCCTCCTTCACCTGCGCAGGGATGATTTGCAGCAGCATCAGGAGACTGGTCACGACCACATAGAACAAAAAGAGGTTTCCAATCGCCCTTCGTCGCAGCAGGAACACCGAACCGCTGGCCAGCACCGGCACCAGCACGATGCCCGTATAATAGTACACCTTGTAGATGAACGGCGACCAGCCGAAGACCATGGCAAACCATTCCACAAAGGCAGCCAGCGTAAAAAGAGCCAACCCGCTCGCATAAGCCAGCTGGTGGGCCTTTCGCTTTTGCAGATACTGCCGGGTCATGTCAACTGTCAGGAACAAACTGGTCAGTGAAGCCAAAAGCGGGATGACCCACATCCTCCGCGCACCTCCAGAAGCGAGCAGCTGTCATCACGTCTTCCGATCCTCGCAACTCTAGCAACTAGCTATCCTCGCCATCAGCGGACTGGCTCCTCAGGCGCCGCATGTCCGCGCCCAGGGCAGCGAATTTCTGTTCCAGCCGCTCATAGCCACGATCCAGATGGCCGGGATTGGCCACTTCGGTCACACCCTCTGCCACCAGGCCGGCAATCACCATGGCCGCCCCGGCGCGCAGATCGCTTGCCTGAACCCGCGTCCCTGTGAGCGGCGTCCGGCCCCTGACCACTGCCGTCCGGCCCTCGATTTGAATCGAGGCGCCCATGCGAAGCAACTCCTCCACATGCTTGAACCGCGAAGCGAAAATGTTGTCGGTGACCATGCTGATGCCTTCCGCCTGCGTCAGCAGGACGGTAAAAGGCTGCTGCAGGTCTGTGGGAAATCCCGGATATGGAAGCGTCTTCACATCCACCTGGCGAAGCGTCCGCCCGCTGGCAACCAGTTGCACGCGTTCGGCGTCCCACTCCACCTGCGCCCCCATTTCGCGCAGTTTGGCCAAAACGGCATCCAGGTGTTCCGGGATGATGTTCTCCAGGCAGACCTCGCCACCCGTGGCAGCGGCGGCAATCAGATAGGTCCCCGCCTCGACGCGATCCGGGATCACGTCATGGCGGCAGCCCTTCAAGTATTTGACACCTTCGATTTTGATCACATCGGTGCCGGCTCCCGTAATCCGGGCCCCCATGGCGTTCAGCAAGGTGGCCAGATCCACCACTTCGGGTTCCTTGGCCGCATGTTCCAGAATCGTCGTCCCTTTGGCCAGCACGGCGGCCAGCATCAGGTTGATCGTGGCTCCGACGCTGACGACGTCCAGGTAGATGCGCGTGCCGGTCAGCCGTTTGCCTACCAAGCGCAGGCACCCGTCATCGAAAGCCACCTCTGCGCCCAGCGCCTGAAAGCCCTTGATGTGCTGGTCGATGGGGCGCGGACCGAGCGCGCAGCCGCCCGGAAGGCCCACGATCGCCTCGCCGAAACGAGCCAGCAGCACCCCCATCAGGTAATAGGAAGCGCGCAGCCGCTTGACCAACCCATTCGGCAGCGGCTGATTCCCCAGCTTGGAAGGATCGATCTGCAGCATGCTGCCCGTCCTTTCCACCCGTGCCCCCAGATTCTCCAGCAACAGCCGGTACGTGTGAACATCCTGAATCTGCGGCACCTGATCCAAGATCACCGGAGAATCAGCCAAAAGCGCGGCCGGCATCAACGCAACCGCGCTGTTTTTGGAACCACTGATCGAAATGCTGCCCTTCAGGGGCACCCCGCCGCGGATGACCAGTCGATCCATTCGATGCCCCTCCCCGCATCAAGGTTTGGGGACCTTCTCCCAATCGGCCAAAAACCGTGCAATCCCCTGTTCCGTCAGGGGGTGGTGAAGCATTTGCCGGATCACATGATAGGGAATCGTGGCAATATGTGCCCCGGCCCGAGCCGCCTCCGTCACATGGATCGGATGGCGGATGCTGGCTGCAATGATCTCGGTCTCGATCCGGTGCAACTCGAAGATCTCCGCGATGTCCCGAATCAATTGCAGGCCGTCGTAACCGATATCATCCAGCCTGCCGATAAACGGCGAGACGTAACTCGCACCGGCGCGCGCCGCCATCAGCGCCTGGTTGGCCGAAAAGATCAGCGTCACATTGGTGCGGATTTTTTTCTTCGACAGCATCTTGACCGCCTTCAGCCCCTCACCCGTCATCGGAATTTTGATGACGATGTTCTTCGACAGGGCGGCCAACGGCTCCGCTTCGGCCACCATTTCCTGCGCCTGCGTGCTGACCACTTCCGCGCTGATCGGCGCATCCACAATGTCGGCGATCTCCTTCAGGGTCTCGATAAAGTTGCGGCCCTCTTTGGCGACCAGGGATGGGTTGGTGGTCACGCCAGAGAGAATCCCCATTTCATACGCTTCGCGAATTTCCTCGACGTTGGCGGTGTCAATGTAAAATTTCATCGGCTTGCAGCCACTCCTTTAGGTGCATGGTTATTCTAAGCCTTGCCATTGGAGCCGAACAGGCGGATCTTGCTGCGGACCACTTCTTTCATGGCCTCCTTGGCCGGTCCCAGGTACTTGCGCGGGTCGTAGACCTTCTCATCCCGGGCAAAAATCTCCCGGATCGTCTTCGTCATCGCCACCTGGTTCTCCGTGTTGACGTTGATCTTGCCCACGCCCAGCGCAATCGAACGGCGAATGGCCTCATCCGGAACGCCGGAACCGCCATGCAACACGATCGGCACATCAATTTGGGAGGCTACCTCCTGAATGATTTCATACCGGATGCGCGGCTCACCCTTGTACATCCCGTGGGCCGTGCCGACCGCAATCGCCAGGCAGTCCACGCCCGTCTCCCGCCAGAAGCGAATCGCTTCCTCGGGTTTGGCCAGCATCGCGTCTTCCTCATCGACGGACAAATCATCCTCGACGCCGCCAATCGTCCCCAGCTCGCCTTCCACCGAGACCCCTACCGCATGGGCTGCCTCCACCACTTTTTTGGTGAGCCGGATATTTTCCTCCAGGGGCAGGTGCGAACCGTCAAACATCACGGAAGTAAAGCCGGCCCGAATGCACTTCATGACGATCTCAAAACTGCTGCCGTGATCCAGGTGCAGGGCTATCGGCAGGCCGGATTCTTCGGCAGCCACGCGGGCCATCGCGACCGCGTACTCCAGCCCCATATATTTGATCGCGCCTTCACTCACGCCAAAGATAAAGGGCGATTGTTCCTCCATGGCCGCTTCTGTGATGGCTTTCGTAAATTCCAGGTTGTTCATGTTGAATTGTCCGACGGCAAAGCCTTCCGCCTTGGCACGCGGCAAAAACTCCGTCATCGGCACCAAAGGCATGTTTCATCGCTCCTTTCCGCATTCAGGCATGAGTATGTGTCGACTCGGCGGCATGTGCTGAGGCAAACCATTCACGCACGGATTCCCGCAATTTATCGATGTCAAAGGGCTTTGTAAAATAAGTCTTCACGCCCAAACGGGTCGCCTCTTTTATCATATCCAATTCTCCGTATGCTGTCATCATGAATACCTGCACATCGGACGGACGTTTGCGAATCGACCGCAGAATATCCAGGCCGTTCATCCCCGGCATCTTCATATCCAGGATGACCAGTTCCGGTTTCACTTCGTCAAACAGTTGCAAGGCTTCCTTGCCGCCGGACGCCTGGTAGGTTTGGTACCCATCCAGGGACAACACTTCGTGAAGCAACATCCGCACGCCAAACTGATCGTCAACCACCAAGATTTTTTTCGACATCGATCGACAAAACCCTCCTTCATATCAGCGGATTGCAGCCGGTATTTCCACCAAACGCCGCCAAAAATGACTATCCTGACGATGCGCGCATCTTCATTCTCTTTGTCTTAATTCTCTTTTTCTTGCATATTTCCTGCAAACGCCGCGGAAAAGACCCGGCCGAGACAAAAAAAGCCCGGAAAGGATCCCTTCCGGGAGACCCTTCCGGACATCTCAAGCCCAGGGCATCTCCAACGCGTTCAATGAACCGGCTGGCGTTCCCGGCAGCATATCGCCGCCCGGACGAACTCGCGAAACAGGGGATGCGGACGGTTTGGGCGGGAAGTGAATTCCGGGTGAAATTGCGTCGCCACGAACCAGGGGTGATCGGCATACTCCATAATCTCGGCCAGGCGGCCGTCGGGAGAGAGCCCGGTGACCCGCAACCCATGCTTCTCAAATACCTCTTTGTACTGAAGGTTGAACTCATAGCGGTGGCGATGCCGCTCCGCAACCTCTTCCGTCTGGTAGGCCTGGCTGGCCAAAGAACCGGGAAGCAGGCGGCAGGGATAAGCCCCAAGGCGCATCGTCCCGCCGAGCATTTCCCCGCTCTGGTGAGGCAGCAAATCGATGACCGGATGCGTGGTATCCGGGTCCATTTCCACGCTGTTGGCATCCTCCAACTTCAGGACATTGCGCGCAAACTCCACACAAGCCAGCTGCATCCCCAGACAA
This sequence comes from Bacillus thermozeamaize, assembly GCA_002159075.1. NCBI lineage: Bacteria > Bacillati > Bacillota > Bacilli > Caryophanales > Bacillaceae > Bacillus > Bacillus thermozeamaize. Next base: position 15,948 of record LZRT01000113.1, on the reverse strand, counting down.
ATCCCGAAAAAGGGAATGCGCATCTCCCGCGCATACTGAATGGCCAGCAACTTGCCTTCAATGCCGCGGCGGCCAAACCCTCCCGGCACGAGGATGCCATCCACCCCCTGAAGCCGCTCGCGCAGGTTGTCCGACGCCAGGTCTTCCGAGTTGACCCACTCAATCTCCAGTTTTTTCCCGTGGAAAGTGGCCGCGTGGTAGAGGGCTTCGTTGACGCTCAGGTAGGCATCCTTGAGCGAGACATACTTGCCGACGATCGCAATCCGCACCTGGCCATCCAGATGTTTCATCCGCTCCACCATCTGCCGCCACTCTTCCATCCGGGGCGCGCCGGCCGGCAGGCCGAGATGCCGCACGATAAATTCGTCCAGCCCCTGTTGCTGCAGCATCAACGGCACCTCGTACAGGGTTTCCGCATCCCGCGCCTCAATCACAGCCTCCGGATCGATGTCGCAAAACAGCGCCAGCTTGCGTCGCAGCTCCTCATTCAACGGCTGTTCGGTGCGGCATACCAGCACATGCGGCTGGATGCCGATGCTCCGCAACTCCTTGACGCTGTGCTGCGTCGGCTTGGTTTTCAATTCACCGGCCGCGGCCACATAGGGAATCAGCGTGACGTGAATGTACAGCACATTTTCCCGCCCGACATCCGACTTCATTTGCCGGATGGCCTCCAGAAACGGCAGACTTTCAATGTCGCCGACCGTACCGCCGATCTCGGTAATCACCACATCCGGATTGCCTTCCTGTTCCGCCAGGCGAATCCGCTCCTTGATCTCGTTGGTCACATGCGGGATCACCTGGACCGTTCCCCCCAAGTAATCGCCGCGCCGCTCCTTGGCCAGGACGGCAGAATAGATTTTCCCGGTGGTGATGCTGCTGTTTTTTGTCAGATGAATGTCGATAAACCGCTCATAATGTCCCAAATCCAGATCCGTCTCCGCACCGTCGTGCGTGACAAACACTTCCCCGTGTTGATACGGGCTCATCGTCCCCGGATCCACATTGATATACGGATCAAACTTCTGAATCGTGACGTTCAGTCCCCGGTTTTTCAACAGGCGTCCCAGGGAGGCAGCAGTAATCCCTTTTCCGAGCGAAGAAACGACGCCGCCTGTAACAAAGATGTACTTGGTCATTCTGGATACTCCTTCCAAAAAAATAAACAGACCCCCTGAACCAGGGGGCCTGTAACGTTCATTTAGCCCGTTGATAGTATAGCCAAAGCGGCCACCCTTGTCAACGGGGATCAGAAATCTTCCTCTTCGTCCAGCTCATCGTCCAGTGGAAGCTCATCCTCATCCTCCAGATCCAGGTCCTCGTCTTCACCCAGATCGACGATTTCCTCTTCCAGATCCTCCTCCAGGATCATTTCTTCCTCTTCATCCACTTCCAGTTCCTCATCCTCCGCCAAATCCAGGGACAAAATGTCATCCTCCGTCGACTCGAACGGATACCAGTGTTTCAGCCCCCAAAGATTCTCGCCCACACAGGTAAACCTTCCGTCCACGTTCAGATCGGTATAGAACATCGCCAGAAGTTGTTCGATCGATTCCTTTGGGTAACCCTTGATCTGGGCCACATGCTGCACCAAATCGTGAAATTTCTTCGGTTCCTTGGTTTCTGCCAGCCACTGGTAAGCCAAATCGACAAAGGACATCTCCTCTGTATCCAGCGCATAGGTTTCCTTCAGGTTGGCCTCAGTCATCCATGCACCTTCCTTTTCACGTTCAAGCCGTTCTCTATCCTCCATTTACATGCACATTGTACTGATGCCGCATGGCGGTGTCAAATGCCGGTTGTTTATTTATCTTGGCCTTTTCATGCTGGAAAAATGCTCCTGACGGTGTATAATTGTAACCAAAATATCGAAAATTTTTTGCGGAAAAGGAGGTTGCAGAGCATGATACCAAGTCCGGAAGAACGCCGGCAACGTCTCACGTCGCGCTTTCCCTCCTGGCCGCGCCGCACCCTGGGCGCCCATTTTCGCGTCCATTGCCGGGAGTTTGCGGAGCGACCCTATTTGATCGCGTCCGATCGCATCTACACGTATCGGGAAACCTGGGAGCGGTGCTGGACCGCAGCCAAGGCACTGCTGTCCTTGGGCGTCCGGCGGCGTGACCACGTGGCCATTTGGCTGGCCAACGAGCCGGAATATGTGTTTCTCAAATTGGCCGTGGCATTGGTGGGGGCCGTGGCCGTCCCCCTTAACACCCTCCTGCGCGAGGAAGAGATGGGGTATATGCTGCGCCAGTCCGACAGCCGTTGGTTGTTCGTCCACCAGACGGCAGCCGGCAACCGCCTGGAGGCGATGGCGGCGAGATGGCTTGCGCGCATGGAGCAGGAAGAGGGTTTCACCCTGAACGGAGCGGTGTGCATCCAAACGTCCGGCGAGTCACCCGAGCCGCGCTTTCTCACTTGGAACGCCTTTCTCGAAATGGCGTCCCAGGTGGACGATGAGGAGCTGGAACAGCGGATGCGCGCGTCAGAATACCCGGATGAGGTGAGCGATATCATCTATACGTCCGGGACCACGGGGCTTCCGAAGGGCGTCATGCTGACCCACGACATGTTTTTGCGCTGCGCCTTCAGCACGGCGCTCAGCCGGGCATTTGAAGACGGGCGGCGGGTGTTCACACCGCTGCCGTTTTATCACGTTTTCGCCTACGTCGAAGGCCTGCTTGCCGTCTCTTTCGTGGGCGGCGCCGTGATCTTCACGTCCCAGTTCCATCCCCGGGAAACCCTTGCCTTGATCGAACGGCATCGCGCCACCGATTTCCTCTGCGTCCCGTCGATGCTCGTGGCCATCCTCAACCACCCGGAACGGAACCGGTACGATCTGAGTTCGCTGCATGCGCTGATGTGTGCCGCCGCACCGGCACCGGTGCCGATTTGGGAGCGAACCGTCCAGGAGCTGGGCGTCAAGGAAATCTGCACGGGCTACGGCGGCACCGAGGCGACGGCCTCCACGGTACACACCGAAGTGGGCGATCCCATCGAGGTCATCGCCACGCGGGTCGGCCGCATCAAACCGGCCGGTGCCTCCGGCCTGCCCGAGTTCGGGGGCGCCAACGTCCAATACAAGGTGGTCGATCCCGAAACCGGCGAGGATCTGCCGGAGGGTTCCGTCGGCGAATTGACGGTGCGGGGAAACACCGTCACCCGCGGCTACTATAAGAAACCGGAAGAGACCGCCGCGGCCATCGACAAGGACGGCTGGTTCCGCACCGGGGACCTCGGGCGGATCGACGAAAAAGGATATATCGAGTTTCTCGGCCGCAGCAAGGAAATCTACAAAGTCTCCGGCGAGAACGTCTCCCAGAAAGAAGTGGAGGAGGTCATTTCGCGTCATCCCGCCGTCAGCCAGGCCTACGTGGTCGGCGTGCCCGATCCCTTGACGACGGAAACCGGAGCGGCCTTCATCGAGCTCAAGCCCGGCGCATCGTGCACCCGGCGGGAGATCATTCAGTGGTGCCAAGACCATTTGGCAAAGTTCAAGGTCCCCCGCCACGTCTGGTTTGTCGAACCGGGAAGCTGGCCGATGACGGGCACGGGCAAGATCCAAAAGTTCCGTCTGGAAGAGATGGCCCGGGAAAAGCTGCGACAAAGCCCCTCCCCTGCCTCCTCCGAGGAAGAAGAAAGCGCGTGAGGGGCGAGAACGCCATCGCTTGAAAGGAAAAATCTCTCGCAACGGAAAAATTCACTTGAAAGGGAAAATCACTGGAACCAAAATCACTGGAACCAAAATCACTGGAACCAAAATCACTGGAACCAAAATCACTGGAACCAAAATCACTGGAACCGCAAAAAAGGGCTGTCCAGGAGCCGTCACCGGGCTCCTTCGGACAGCCCCTCCGTTTTCTTGCCCGTTTCGCCGTCTCACATGTTGCGCCGGTACTGCCCGCCCACTTCATAAAGGGCGCGGGTGATTTGCCCGAGGCTGGCGCAGCGGACCGTCTCCATCAGTTCGGCGAAGATGTTGCCTCCTGCAAGCGCCACCTCCTGCAGCCGCCGGAGCGCTTTTTCCGCCTCTTCGCGGTGCGCCTCCTGGAAAGCTTTCAGCCGCCGGATCTGCAGCTCCTTCTCCTCGCGCGTGGCCCGGACCAGCTTGGGCGGCTTTTTCTCCTCCGCTTCCGGGTTGGGGTTCAGGAAGGTGTTGACGCCGATGATCGGCAGCTCGCCGGAGTGTTTTTTGCGCTCATACAGCATCGACTCCTCCTGAATCTTGCCTCGCTGGTACTGGGTCTCCATCGCCCCCAGCACGCCGCCCCGGTCGCTGAGGCGCTGAAACTCCGCCAGCACCGCCTCTTCCACCAGGTCGGTCAGCTCCTCGATGATAAAGGAACCTTGCAGCGGATTCTCATTCTTGGCCAGTCCCAATTCCCGGTTGATGATCATCTGGATGGCCATCGCCCGGCGCACCGACTCTTCTGTCGGCGTCGTCAGCGCCTCGTCATAGGCGTTGGTGTGCAGCGAGTTGCAGTTGTCGTAGATGGCCATCAGCGCCTGCAGCGTGGTGCGGATGTCGTTGAAGGCCATCTCCTGGGCGTGCAGCGAACGGCCCGAGGTCTGGATGTGATACTTCAGCTTCTGGCTGCGTTCGTTGGCGCCATAATGATGTTTCATCACCTTGGCCCAGATGCGCCGCGCCACCCGCCCGATCACGCTGTACTCCGGATCCAGGCCGTTGCTGAAGAAGAAGGAAAGGTTGGGTGCAAAGTCGTCCACCTTCATCCCGCGGCTGAGGTAATACTCCACATAGGTGAAGCCGTTGGCCAGGGTGAAAGCCAGCTGGGTGATGGGATTGGCCCCGGCTTCCGCAATATGGTAGCCGCTGATGCTCACCGAGTAGTAGTTCCGGACCTTGTTCTGGATGAAGTACTCCTGGATGTCGCCCATCAGCTTCAGGGCGAAGTCAATGGAGAAAATGCAGGTGTTTTGTCCTTGATCCTCTTTCAGGATATCGGCCTGCACGGTGCCCCGGACGTTTTGCAGGGTGTACGCCTTGATCCGTTCGTATTCCTCTTGGTTCGGCTGTCTGCCGTGCTCGCGGACGAACTTCTCCACCTGCTGGTCAATCGCCGTGTTCAGGAACATTGCCAGGATGATCGGCGCCGGACCGTTGATGGTCATCGAGACGCTGGTCATCGGATCGCAGAGGTCAAACCCGTCATACAGCCGCTTCATGTCCTCCAGCGTGCAGACGCTGACCCCGCTTTCCCCCACCTTGCCGAAAATGTCGGGCCGCCAGTCGGGATCCTCCCCGTACAACGTCACCGAATCGAAAGCGGTACTGAGCCGCTTGGCCGGATCGTCTTTGGAGAGGAAGTGGAAGCGCTTGTTGGTCCGCTCCGGCGTCCCTTCGCCGGCAAACATCCGCCGCGGTTCCTCGTCGGTGCGCTTCAGCGGAAAAACGCCGGCCGTATAGGGATAGTATCCAGGCAGGTTCTCCTTCAGGCACCAGCGCAGGATCTCCCCCCAATCCTCGAATTTCGGCAGGGCGACGCGGGGAATCCGCGTTCCCGCAAGCGAAACCGTGTACAGGGGCTGACGGCGCTCTTTGCCGCGCACGACGGTGACCAGCTCGTCCTGCTGGTACTGCGCCTTGATGCGGGGCCACTCCTCGAGAATGCGCCGGCATTCGGGATGAAGCTGGGCCTCCAGCTGCTGGATGCGCCGCCGGATCAGCTGCAACGCCTTCTGCACGTCTGCCGCATCTTCTCCCGCGCCTTCCGCAGGCACGTCTGACAGTTCCGCCTGGACCGCCTGCTCCGCCTGTTCCTCCAGCGCCTGCAAGCTGCCATGGAGCTGGTACAACTGGCGGGCGATGGCCACCTGCTCTTCCACAAATTTTTTCTCCTGTTTCAAGGTTTGCACGATTTCGCTGAGGTAATTCTGCCGTTCAGGCGGAATGATGGTCATCCGGCCAACCGGCGAACTCACCGCCGCAAACCGCGACTCCCACCGCTCGCCGGTCAGCTCTTCCAGCTCCGCCAGCAGCGCATGATAGAAACGGGTGGTGCCGGGATCGTTGAACTGGCTGGCAATCGTCCCGTAGACCGGCAAGGCTTCGTCCGGAACCTCATAGGGAATCCGGTGGTTGCGCCGGTATTGCTTGCGCACATCCCGCAGGGCGTCTTCGGCCCCGCGCCGGTCAAACTTGTTGATCGCCACCAGGTCGGCATAATCCAGCATCTCGATTTTTTCCAGCTGCGAGGCGGCGCCATATTCGCTGGTCATCACATAGACGGAACGGTCGGCCAGCTGCACCACCCGCGAGTCTGCCTGCCCGATGCCGCTGGTTTCCAGCAGGATCAGGTCAAAGCCGGCCGCCTGGACGATTTTAAGCGCATCTTGCAGCGCATCGCTGACCTCCACCCCGGCCCGCCGCGTGGCCAGACTGCGCATGTAGACATTGGGGTGGTGAATCGCATTCATCCGGATGCGATCGCCCAAAAGGGCCCCCCCGGTGCGTTGCTTCGAAGGATCGACGGAAAGGATGGCCACCTTCTTCTCCGGAAAGTCGTACAGGAAGCGGCGCACCAGCTCGTCCGTCAGCGAACTCTTGCCCGCCCCTCCCGTTCCGGTCAGCCCGATCACAGGGGCCTTGCCCATTCTCTTTTGCTGCAGGCGGGCAAGCAGATCGGGCCATGAAACGGCCTGTTCCCCTACCTTGATCTCCTGTCCCGCAGCCGCCTCCTCCGCCAAGGTGATCAGCCGGGCGATCGTCAGCGTCTGCTCCGTATCCAGCCGTTCCAGCTCCTCCTCCGTGACCCCCGGCGTGGGGAAGTCGGTCTGCTGCAGCATGTAGTCGATCATTCCCTCAAGGCCCATGCGCATGCCGTCTTCCGGGGAAAAGATCTTGGCGATCCCGTAAGCCTCCAGCTCCGCAATCTCGTGCGCGACAATCACGCCGCCTCCGCCGCCGAAAATCTTGATGTGCCCCGCCCCCAGCTCCTGCAGGCGGTCATACATGTACTTGAAAAACTCCATGTGTCCCCCTTGATAGGAAGAGACGGCGATTCCCTGGACATCCTCCTGAATGGCCGCCCGCACGATCTCCTCCACCGAGCGGTTGTGTCCCAGGTGGATCACCTCCGCCCCGGAATCCTGAAGGATGCGGCGCATGATGTTGATCGAGGCATCATGGCCGTCAAACAGGCTGGCCGCCGTGACGAATCGGATCGCATGCTTTGGCCGGTAACGCTGCCTGGCCGCATGGTCAGCAGGAGCTGACACACTCCGGCGGCTCCACGGTTTTTGTTGCGGCGTTTCCGGTTTTTGTTGCTGTGCATCCGGCTGCATCACCATGCTCACGGTTCCTCTCTCCTTTCATCCGGTTTTTTGGGCAAAAGCAGCGACAACTGGTGCTGCGTGTAACTTTCCAGAGTATACCGCCTGCGCAGTGCCCAGCGCCGGAATGCCCACATCTCTCCGAGGACGATGATGTCATGGGCAAAGAGCGGGATGTTCTCCTCCGGCACCGACAAGGTTCCGTCTTCCAGGCCGCGGCGGAGGATGTCGGCAAAGATGGCCGTGATCTCCTCCTCCCGCTGCAGGACGTGGCGCAACGCCTCAGGCGCGAGGGACTGCGCTTCCTGATAGATGAGGAGCACCTCCCCCTGCATTTCATCCATCACCTGGAAATAAGCGGTGATTGCCTTCTCCAGGGTCCGGCGGGCGGTATCACCGGCGGGCAGCATCTCACGCAACCGCTCCTCCACACGGTCGTGGATGTACTGGCAGACGAGATACAGGACGTCTTCTTTCGATTCAATATATTCATACAGCGTGCCGATGCTAAAGCCGGCCTCGCGGGCAATCTCTCGCGTCGTCGTTTTGTGGAACCCTTTATCCTGAAACAGTTTGACGGCGGCAGCCACGATTTGCCGCCTGCGCTGCTGGACTAACTCCGGATCCTTGACGGTGGACTGCACCGTAACCGGTTTGTGGGGCAATGTCTTCTCTCCTTTCCGAGCGAGCGTTCGTTCATATAGGTTGGAAAAGGGATGAACAGGAATTTTCCTGTCAATCCCTGAACCGCAACCCGTCGTTGAACGGGTGCCCATGGGCTCTCAACCCAGCTCCAGACGGCCCAAAAGCTGTTCGGCTACCTGCCTGGCGGCTGAATAAGGATCGCGTTGCCGGGTACGAACCTCTTCAATGCAAGACAATTCAGGAACCAACTGCTCCAGCCTGGCGGAAATGTCACGCAGGATCAGCTCCCGGGCAATCTCCACCACCTCTTCCGCGGCCTTTTGGCTGCGCCGCTCATCCCACAACCTGCTTTCCTGCAGATAGCGGACATGCTCCTCGGCCGCCTCCCAGATCTCGCCGATGCCCCGGTCCTCCTTGCTGCTGGCCTTCACCACCGGAGGGCGCCAAGCCGCCTCTTTCCTGGAAACGTCCAGCATCTCCTCGATCTCGGCCACCACGTTTTCAGCGCCGGGCAGATCGGACTTGTTCACCACAAACAGATCCGCGATTTCCATAATCCCTGCCTTGAAGGCCTGGACCACATCGCCCGCCCCCGGATGCAGGACGACACAGACGGAATCGGCCACATGCATGACATCCAGTTCCGATTGCCCGACGCCAACCGTCTCCACCAGGATGACGTCACAGCCGCAGGCATCCAGGATGCGGATCACTTCCCTGCTGGAGCGCGACAATCCGCCCAGGTTGCCGCGCGTTCCCATGCTGCGGATGTAGACACCCGTGTCGGTGGCGTGCCGCACCATCCGCACCCGATCCCCGAGCAGGGCACCGCCGGTATAGGGGCTGGTCGGATCCACCGCCAGCACCCCGACCTGCTTGCCCTGCCCGCGCAGGTATTGGATCAGGCGATCGACGAGGGAGCTCTTCCCTGCCCCGGGGCTGCCGGTGATGCCCAGCACGTAAGCCGTCCCGGTATGCGGATACAAGGCTTCAAGGAGGGGCAACTTGATCGGATCCTCGTTTTCCACCAGGCTGATGGCGCGCGCCACACTGCGCTTGTGCCCGGAGAGGATCTGACGGACAAAAGCCTGCAATTCGGTCATCGCGGTCTATTGCCCCTTCAAGAGGTGGTTGGCAATCACGATCCGCTGAATCTCGTTGGTCCCCTCATAAATCTGCGTGATTTTGGCGTCACGCATGAACCGCTCCACCGGATATTCCTTGGTGTACCCGTATCCGCCAAAAATCTGGACGGCTTCCGTCGTCACTTCCATCGCCACATCGGCGGCGTACATCTTGGCCATCGCCGACTGCTTGCCGTACGGCAGGCCTTGCTCCTCCCGCCACGCCGCCTGATAGGTCAGAAGACGGGCCGCCTCAATCTTGGTGGCCATGTCGGCCAGTTTAAACTGGATCGCCTGGTTTTTCGCGATGGGACGGCCGAACTGCTGCCGCTCCTGCGCGTAGGCCAGGGCATGGTCAAACGCCCCCTGGGCGATGCCTACGGCCTGGGCCGCAATGCCGTTGCGCCCGCCGTCCAGCGTCCGCATCGCAATCTTGAACCCTTCGCCCTCCTGTCCCAGCAGGTTGGCCGCAGGAACCCGGCATTCTTCGAAAATCACTTCCACCGTCGTTGAGGCACGGATGCCCATCTTGTTCTCGTGCTTGCCAAACTTCAGGCCCGGCATCCCCTTTTCGACGATAAAGGCGCTGACGCCGCGGTGTTTCTCCTCCAAGTTGGTGCGGGCAAACACCACATACACTTCCGCCTCTTCGCCATTGGTGATGAAGATTTTGCTGCCGTTGAGGATGTATTCGTCCCCCTTGCGCACAGCCGTGGTCTGCATCGCCCCCGCATCGGAACCGGAACCCGGTTCGGTCAGGCAGTAGGCACCCAGCAGACGGCCTTCAGCCATTGGCTTGAGGTACTTCAGCTTCTGTTCCTCCGTGCCGAACGTGTAGATTGGCCAGCTGGCCAGGGAAACGTGCGCGGAAAGCGTGACGCTGACGGAAGCGTCCACACGCGACAGCTCTTCCACCGCAATGCAATAGCTGACAAAGCCGGCGTCGGACCCGCCGTACTTTTCCGGCCAGGGAATCCCGGTCAGCCCCAGCTCCCCCATCCGCTCAAACAGCCTGCGCTCAAAACGGGCCGCCTCGTCCCGCTCGGCAGCGCCGGGAGCCACCTCGGTCTCGGCGAATTCCCGCACCATCTTCCGCATCATCTCTTGTTCTTCCGTCAATTGGAAGTACATGGCATGTCTCCTTTCGCTCCATGACTGTTCGAAAATCGTTCCTACATGCAGACGGTTACTGCTCGTAGACGTAAAAACCGCGGCCCGTCTTCCGTCCCAGCCATCCGGCGCGCACGTACTTCCGCAGCAGCGGGCACGGACGGTATTTCGGATCGCCGAACCCTTCGTACAGGATCTCCATAATGGAGAGGCAAGTGTCCAGACCGATAAAATCGGCCAGTGTCAGCGGGCCCATCGGATGGTTCATGCCCAGCCGCATCACCTGGTCGACCGCTTCCGGTTCGGCGATTCCTTCGTACACCACCCAGATGGCCTCATTGATCATCGGCAACAGGATGCGGTTGGAGACAAACCCCGGAAAATCCTTCACTTCCACCGCCGTTTTCCCCATCTTCACCGCCAGATCGTACGTCGTCTGGTACACCTCGTCGGACGTGGCCAATCCGCGAATGATTTCCACCAGTTGCATGACCGGCACCGGATTCATAAAGTGCATCCCGATCACTTTTTCCGGCCGCTTGGTGGCCGCGGCAATCTCGGTAATCGGCAGGGAAGAGGTGTTGCTGGCCAAAATGGTTTCCGGCGGCGTGATGGAATCCAACTTTTGGAAAATCTCCCGCTTGATGTCCAGGTTTTCCGTCGCCGCCTCAATCACCATCTGGCTGTCGCGGGCATCTTCCAGAGCGGTGGTCAGCGTGATCCGGCCCAGCACCTGCTGCATCTGTTCCTTGCTCAGGCGTCCCTTTTCCACCTGCCGCGACAGATTCCGCTCGATGGTCAGGTATCCCCGCTTGGCATACTCTTCCTTGATGTCATGCAGCACCACATTGATCCCGCTGACCGCCGCCACCTGGGCAATCCCGCTGCCCATCTGGCCCGCGCCCACCACCGTCAGTTGCTGTACTTCCACGATGCCATTCTCCCTTCCTTTTGTCCCTTCATTTTGAATCATCCACTTTGACCAAGACGGCGTCCCCTTGTCCGCCGCCGCTGCAGATGGCCGCTATCCCATAGCCCCCGCCGCGGCGCCGCAGCTCGTAAATCAAGGTGCCCAGAATGCGGGCGCCACTGGCGCCAATCGGATGGCCGAGGGCCACCGCCCCGCCGTTGACATTCACCTTTTCCGGATCCCAGGGCGTGATCTTCTGACAGGCCAGGACCACGGCGGCAAACGCCTCGTTCACCTCAAAGCGATCGATCTGCTCCAGACCGAATCCGGTCTGCTTCAGGAGCTTCTGGATGGCATAAGCAGGCGCAATCGGGAAATAGGCTGCCTCCACGCTGACCGCCGCATGGGCGACAATGGTCGCCAGCGGCTCGCTGCCAAGCTCCCGCGCCCGCTCCCGGGAAGCGAGCACCAGTGCGGCCGCGCCATCGTTGACCCCCGGCGCGTTGCCTGCGGTAATGGTCCCTTCCGGGTCAAAGACCGGCGGCAGTTGGGCCAACTTTTCCAGGCTGGTGTCCCGGCGGGGAGCCTCATCCTCGGCCACGACCGTCTGCGCCCCCTTTTTCCCGGCCACTTCCACCGGCACAATCTCCTCCGCCAGCTTGCCGCTCTCCATCGCCGCAATCGCCCGCTCGTGGCTGCGCAGCGCCCACTCATCCTGCGCCTGCCGGCTGATGCCGTACTCCCGCGCGATGCGGCTGCCGTGCACCGCCATATGCACGCCGTCGAACGCGCACTCCAGCCCGTCATGGATCATCAAGTCATACACCCGGTCGTGTCCCATCCGCATCCCCCAGCGGGCACGCGGCAGGGCAAAAGGAGCATTGCTCATGCTCTCCATGCCGCCGGCCACGATGAGCTGGGCATCGCCGGCGCGAATGATCTGATCACCCAGGGTGACGCTGCGCAGGCCCGACGCACATACCTTGTTCACCGTCTCCGTCGGCACCTCCCAGGGGATGCCCGCCTCCCTGGCCGCTTGGCGGGATGGAATCTGGCCCGCGCCTGCCTGGACCACCATCCCCATGATCACTTCCTCCACCTGTTCGCCGCTCACCCCGGCCCGGCGCAGCGCTTCCTTGATCGCCATGCCGCCCAGCCGCGTCGCCGGCAGGCTGCTCAAGCTGCCGCCAAAACGGCCGAACGGCGTCCTGGCCGCACTGAGAATCACCGTCTTCCCCGTCTCACCCATCTCCGGCTCCTCCTCTGCCACTCATGATCTATCTTGCATCTTGCTTGCATCTTGCCTTTGTCGATGATCTTGCCTCTGTCGTTTCTTGCATGTACCTGCATTCCGAGCGAGCGCTCGCTTGATTCTCTCTTGATTCTATTATATCGAAAGGTTGAACATTCGGCCAGTGTATTTTTCCGCTTTTTTTTGCGATTCTTGCGGCTAAACGTTTTCAAAGAAACGGCAAACTCGCAAACAAAAAACGAGGATGCCCCTCTGCAGCGGCTGCCGAGGGACACCCTCCTGCTTGCGTTTGGACTGCCGGTCTGTGCCGGATTACAGGGTCATGGCCAGGATCTCCACCACGTCCATGGTTTGCACCTTGTCCTCGACCTCTTTGGCCTTGGTTCCGTCCGAAATCATCGTCATGCAGTACGGGCAGGCCGTTCCGATCATCGTCGGGTTGACCTCCAGCGCCTGTTCCGTACGGGCCACGTTAATCCGTTTGCCTTCTCTCTCCTCCAGCCACATCAAACCGCCGCCGGCACCGCAGCACATGCTGTCGGAACCGTGACGCTTCATCTCCACCAGCTCCACGCCGGGGATGGACTGGAGAATCAGGCGCGGCGCATCATAGACACCGTTGTAACGGCCCAGATAACACGAATCGTGGTAGGTGATCCGCTCCTTCAGCTCCTTGGTCGGCTTGATCCGGCCTTCTTCCAGCCACTTGGCCACCAGCTCCGTGTGGTGGTACACCTCGACCCCTTCCAGGCCAAAGTCCGGATACTCGTTTTTGAAGGTGTTGTAGGCGTGCGGATCGCAGGTGACGATCTTCTTCACGTTGTACTTCTGGAACAACTCGATGTTTTCCATGGCCAGCTGCTGGAAGAGGAACTCGTTGCCCAAGCGGCGCGCCGTGTCGCCCGAGTTCTTCTCCTCATTGCCGAGGATGGCGAAATTGATGCCCGCCTTGTTCATCACCTTGATAAAGGCCTGGGTGATCTTCTGGCTGCGCTTGTCATAGGAGCCCATGGAACCGACGAAAAAGAGATATTCGAAGTCCGGGTTTTCCTTGACGGTAGGCACCTTCAGATCGTCGCCCACCTCATCCAGCCAGGCGGCGCGTTCGTTGCGGTTGAGACCCCACGGGTTGCTCTGCCGCTCGATGTTCTGGAAGACGCGGGTCGCCTCGGCCGGCATGGACCCTTCGGTCATCACCAGATAGCGGCGCATGTCGATGATCTTGTCCACATGCTCGTTCATCACCGGGCACTGATCCTCACAGTTGCGGCAGGTGGTACAGGCCCACAGCTCCTGCTCGGTGATCACGTCGCCGATCAGTTGAATCGTGTATTCAAAGGCCGGCGCTTGCCCCTCTGCCGCCTCCGCGGCCGCCGCCTCCTGCGCCGCCAGGGCGTTGGAGCCCGAAACCATCACCGGCGTGCCCGGGTTAAACAGGTTGCCCGGCATGAAGGCTGTCCGCGAGGTGACCGCCTGTCCCTTTTCCGTCAGGTGATCGCGCAGCTTGACGATCAGATCCATCGGCGAGAGCATCTTGCCCGTGCCGGATGCCGGACACATGCTGGTGCAGCGTCCGCACTCCACGCAGGCATACAGGTCGATCAGCTGCTTTTGCGTAAAGTCCTCAATCTTCCCGACCCCGAACGACTCCGCATTCTCGTCCTCGAAATCGATCGGTTTCAGCTTGGCCGGCGGATCGAGCCGCTTCAGGTAGACGTTGATCGGCGCGGCGATCAAGTGGAAGTGCTTGGACTGCGGCACGTAGACCAGGAAGGTGAGCAGCGTCAGGGTGTGCACCCACCAGAAGATGTAGAACCCGACCGCGGCGGCCGTCGTGCCCGCCAGACCGGCAAACGGCAAGGTAAGCAGAGAAGAAAACGGCTCAAACGCGCTCGGTTCGTGACCCAGCCAGAGGTTCTTGAAACCGATGCTCAACAGTTCGGAAAACATCAGGATGGTCAGGAACCAGATCACAAGCCCTGAACGCCAACCCCGCTTCAGGCGCGGCAGTTTCTCCCCATACCGCCGGTACCACGAGTAAGCCACGGCGAGAATGACGAGAAACACCGTGATCTCCTGAAAGAGGCTGAAATAATGATGCGCCGGGATCGGCAGCCGCCACTCCGGAGCGAACCCTTGACCAATCAGCTCGATGGCACCGAGCTGGATGATCAAAAAGCCGTAAAACAGGATCACGTGCATGATACCGCTTTTGGTGTCCTTGAGCAGCTTCTTCTGGCCAAACACGTTGTTCAGCACCAGGTTCACCCGCTGCCCCACATCTTTTCGAAAGTCGGCCGGCTTGCCCAGCTTGACAAAGGTGTAGCGGGCATACACCACGCTGGCAAACGCATAGAGGGCAAAACCCAGAACCGCCATGAAGGCAGCCAGATTCAGCAATTCCAGCGTGTTCTGCATGGTCATTTCCCCCCCGTTTCTCCCAAAATTGCTCTACTCTCTCATCTCTTTAGACAATCAAAATAAAAACGGCATAAAAAGAATGGCATAAAAAGAGTGGTATCAAAAGAAAATTTTAACATCAACACTTATCATGCCCTCATCGTTTGAAGCCGCTCCCATGGTTTAAAGCCCTCATCCGGCCATGGATTGCCTGCCATGCTGATGATGCGCCGGCCTTTGTCTGCGGTTTCATGAACAAGCTTCAGCAATTATAACACAGAAGCAAGACAAAAGTGAATAGAGATTCAATGCATGTTGTTTCCCATTAAACATGTCGTTTATTACTTTTTGCTTTCATTATACCATAGGCGCTCCGAAGAGGCTTCCGCTTTGCCTTCGCCGCAATGCTTCATCCATTGAGCAATATCAGTCAAGATCTCCTGTTTCATGTGAAGTACCCTATAAACAAAGGAGGTGAAACCGGTGCACGACCAACACATCCTGCAAAAAGCGATTGGTTACATTGAGGATCACTTGCATGAACCTCTTACTCTGGAAATTGTGGCTTCTAATGCCGGTTTTTCCAAGTACCATTTCCATCGCGTTTTCCAGAAGGAAACCGGCATGACAATAGGGGACTACATACGGCTCAGAAGGCTCGCCAAGGCTGCCAGCATGCTCCTTTATAAAACCGGGGAGGGTCTGGGAGGGGCAATAAAACCCAGGTCCTTTAGGTGTGGGATACATGGACATCTCCCAGCAAACATTTGTTCCGTCTTCTTCTCCCATGGTATCATAAGGACAAGGAAAGAAGGTGGAACAAATGCACAAAGCGTACCATTTTCGCATCTACCCAAACAGGATGCAACGTGAACTCATCCATAAGACGTTCGGATGTTGCAGGTACGTCTTCAACCACTTCCTCGCCAAACGGAAGGAAGTGTACGAGGTGAAAGGCAAAACGCTTGGGTATAATGCCTGTTCTGCCCTGCTGACCATTTTGAAAAAGGAACTGGAGTGGCTAAAGGAACCGGATGCCACGGCGTTGCAGACGGAACTTCGGCATCTGGATGATGCCTTCAAGCGCTTCTTCCAGGAGAAAAAGGGTTACCCACGCTTCAAAAGCCGGAAGAATCCGGTGCAATCCTACACATCCAAAAACAACAAGGGAACCATCGCCATCCAAGGAAACCGGATTCGTCTCCCAAAACTGG
>LZRT01000112.1 GCA_002159075.1 Bacillus thermozeamaize | reverse complement strand
TGTACGCGCTAACTTAAAAGGGGACCACTGACAGCGGAGTGATCACGAAAAAGGGGACCACCCCGAGCACCTCGTCCATTACCCTGACTTCTGGGAAGAACTCGGAGGTCAGGGAGGAGAGGAGATGCTCAAGGTGGTCGATATTGAGTTTATCCGACGTCTCCACTTCCGCAAAGGGTGGTCCATTCGCCGCATTGCCAAGGAGCTTCACCACTCCCGCAAGACGGTTCGGAAGGCCCTTCAAGACCCTGGGCCATGGGAATACCGCATGAGCCGCCCGCGGCCGGCGCCGAAAGTCGGCCCTTATCGGGAACTGGTCCGGCAGTGGCTGCTAGAAGACCGCAATGCCCCGCGGAAGCAGCGACACACGGCTCGACGGATTTATCAGCGCCTGCGGGATGAACACGGCTATGAAGGGGCGGAATCGACCATTCGCCGGGTGGTGGCCCAGCTGCGGCGGGAGCTGGACACGGATGGACCGGAGCCGTTCTTCGTCCTCTCCCCCGCCCCTGGAGAGATGGCGCAGGTGGATTGGGGCCAAGCGAAGATTGTGCTGGCCGGCGTCCCCACGGTGGTCCACCTGTTCTGCGTGCGATTGCACTACAGCGGCGTGCCGTTCGTGTGGGCCAGTTTGCACGAAAAGCTCGAGGCGTTTCTGGAAGGGCACGTTCGGTGGTTTGCGTGGGTTAACGGTGTGGTCGAGAAGATGGTCTACGACAACCTCACGCCGGTGGTTCGCAAGATTGTGCAGGGGCATGAGGGCCGGGAACTGAGCGAACGCTTTGTTGCCCTGCGCTCCCATTACGTGTTTGACAGCGTGTTTGCCAATCCGGGGGCAGCCCACGAGAAGGGCAGTGTGGAGAATCTGGTCGGGTACGTGCGCCGGAATGTCTTCACCCCGGTGCCGCATGTGGAATCCCTCGATGAACTGAATGCGAAGCTGCTGGCCTGGTGCGAGCAGGAACGGGAGCGGTGGGAGGAAGAAAAGCGGGCCCTCAGACCGCTTCCTGCGGGTACATTCAAGCCGTGTGTGGTGCACTATCTCCCGGTCAACAAGCTGTCGCTGGTGACCTACGAGCGCAATCGCTATTCCGTTCCCACCCGTTGCGTCGGGCAGATGGTGCGAGCCGAGGTCTACGCGGATCGGCTGGAGTTCTATTGGCGGGACCAGCAAGTGGCCGTGCACCCGCGAGCCATGGGACGGGGCCAGACGGTCCTGAGCCTGGAGCACTTTCTTGGAGCACTGGTGCGCAAACCGTATGCGGTTACCCACGCGGCGGTGGTGCGTCAGCTGCCCGAGCCTTACCAGACCCTGCGGCGGCGGCTGATGGAGCACGACCCCAGCGGGTACCGGGAGATGGTCCAGGTTCTGCTTTTGCACCAGGAGTTTGCACCCGAGGCCGTTCGCGAGGCCATCCAAGAGGCGCTGGCCGCAGGCATCTATCTGGCCGACGGCATCCGCCAGTTGCTGCTCAACCGGTTCGACCTGAGGAAGGAGGTTCATGCCGGCCCGACGCGGGGTCCGGCGGTACCGGTTGGAGATCCGCGCCGGTATGACGCTCTGCTGGTGGGGGTGGGCGCATGAATCGCCACCCTGCGGTCATCGAAGACTTGATTGACTTGCGGTGCAAACAGCTGAAGCTGCCTGGCCTGCGGGCCACCCACCGGGAGCTGGCTCGCGAGGCGATGGAGAAAAGCATCGCACCAGGCGAGTTCTTGCTCAGCTGCTTGGAACAGGAATTGGCTTCGCGGCATCGCCGGCGGTTGGAGACACGGCTGCGAGCCGCCAAGTTTCCGCAGCTCAAGACGCTGCAAGAGTTTGAATTCGACGCGATACCACAACTGCCCAAGGCCAAGGTGCTGCAGTTGGCGGAGGCCAATTTCGTAGCCGCCAAGGAAAACGTGATTTGCCTGGGGCCCAGCGGAACAGGCAAGACCCATATTGCCACTGCGCTGGGCATCGCCGCCATCGAGGCGGGTTACCGGGTCCGGTTCATCCGCGCGATCACGCTGGCCCAGGAGCTGCTGGCGGCTCAGCAGGAGGTACGGCTGAATCGTTACCTCAAGAGCTGGGAGAAGTTCGACCTGATCATCTGTGACGAATTGGGGTACCTGCGGCTGGGGCCGGGGGCGCCGCTGTTCTTCCAGTTCGTGGCGGAACGGCACGAGGCCGGCAGCCTCATCGTGACCAGCAACCTGGAGTTTTCCCGCTGGGAGGAGGTGTTTGGCGACACGGCGCTGACGACAGCACTGTTGGACCGGATTACGCACCGGGCGCACATTCTGGTTTTCAACGGGGAGTCGTACCGCTTCCGTGAAAGCCAGCGGTGGCGCCAGCAGCTGGAAGCCTAATTGACGACCTGGCCGCCCTGCCCCCCTAGGGGCAGGGGGCAAGGGACGCGCGCGGTGCTCTGGGTGGATCCCTTTTCGATGAGCACAGTGGTCCCCTTTTTGATTGACACTCACACCGAAGATCCCGGACGTTGTCACCGGGCTCGAGCAGGACGATGTATCCGTGGTCGTAGAGGTCGAAAGGAGAGACGTCGTTCGGGTCGTGTAGAGCTTCCTCCAACTGGTGAAACTGTTGGCTCAGATAGTTGAACACGGGTTGAGGGAGGACTCGCGCGCGTTCGAGGACTTGCAGGTCCTCTTTTGTCTTGATGGTTCTCATGGTGGGTAACCCTCCTGAATGAAAAATACCGGCCCCAACGAGCCGGTTCAGGAGGATAATATCTGTTTCAAACTGCGGTTGATTCGGTTGGGCGAAACCAGGGGAAGCTACTCCATCATGGGATATTTCCTTGGCAGTATTCGAGGGAGGTTAAGGATCACGAAGGCACCGCCCAGACACTAGGCGTACACGCGAGAGGACACGTCTCCCTCTCTCAGCGCCCGCTAACAAGCTCGCGCGTTGTACGCCTTTAAGGTTCGGTGTATACACATGCGACAGTTCTGCGTACTCCGCTTTGACCCGTTGAAAAAGTTCTTCGAGGTCGTCGAACTGGCCCTGGTCGTTCGCGAGTGATTCCGCGCGCTCATACGCTTTGAGCGCCTCGTCTGGTCAAAGTCGCCCATTCGGAGAATTGTCTACGCGCTGTTAAAGTTGAGGTCGAACCTGGAAATCGAGCCAATCCCTCGTTAACCCACTGCTCTGAATCGACAAGGTTTCCCCGGGGAGCGGTGATTGTTAACCGAAACACGCATATGCTGGGAATCTTGCGGTACGAGACCAGCGTACTTCTCGCGCAAATTTCGCGCTTCCTTCGACCAACCTGATTCGACGAGCGAGCTCACTTTGTTGAGCTCGTGCCATCAATTCAACCGGCGAACCAGTCCAACCTGCCGAGGATGCCCAGCGGTACTCTCCGTTGTCAAACGGCGGTCAGTCCGTCTCAGACGATAGACAACTGCTGGGCCAGGTTTGCCAGATCTTCTCGCTGCCTATCGTCCGTCAGGAGTGACTCAGCACGGCGATAAGCCTCTACAGCCGAGGATGAATCTCCCGCGAGGAGATACACGTAGGCGCGGTTAAACCAAAGGTCGAAGTCGTCTGGATGGACTCTCAATCCTTCGTCGAGCAGCATCAAGGCACGCTCTGTATCTCCTCGTGCTACGGCGATGACCGAACCAACACTATAAATTCCGGGATCATCGGGCACCACACTCGCGTATTCCTGGAGCAGGCCTTGCGCTTCATCGAGATGACCTGCTTGCACCAACGCCTCGATGTTGGCTTTCACTTTTTCCTTGTACCGTTCAAATTCGCCGACTCTCAGCTGCTCCTCCAATTTTGCCAACTGCAGTCGAATACCCCGGGTCAAAGGTGCGAACCGATTCACCGCCTCGCGCAGATACTCAATTTGCTTTTTTAGGTCTTCTTTGGCGAGTTGCGCTTGGCGCATGAGCATGAGCGCCGCTTCTTCGTCAGTCTTCAGCTCGCCTGCCAGCCCACCATCGAGCACTTCCGACCGGTAGAGACCCTCAATGTAAGAAGTACCCCACTCGATGTACCGTTCAAACAGACGCCCATACTGGCTGTCGTCCCACTCCCCATGAAGCAGCGCGTAACGGGCCAGGGCTTTCGCAGTTCGCAGCTCGGCCAAGGTCTGTAGATCACCAAGGTTGAACAAACGGTTCGCGAGCACCTTTGGGACGTCTGGATGTCGCCGCTGGGCAAACGTCAAAAGCTGGGCCAGATGCTTTTCGCCAAGGTCTGTCATCACTCGCCAGTCCACGAGAGCTTCCCGGACCAATGTGTACAGCAAATCTCCATAAAAGAAAGGCGCCTCCCGCCAGCTCCATCCCTCCAGCTGCGACAGATGACGCTCCAAATCCGATCGGTCAGCGGCCACCCGAGCGGCGTTGAGAACGGAATAAACCGATTCGCCCGAAGCGAAGATGACAGACAATCGCCTGTCGAGCTCCGCGTCCAACTGTAACCGGGTCCGTTCAAGTGTGGCCAGGAATTTCTGGATGACCTCGGGCTTATCCAGTGCTGCGAGCCGCTGGTACAACGTGCCGATCTCCTGATAACGCTGCGCCTTGAGAAGGCTATCGACGGTCTTGTCGAAGAACGGTTCCAGCAAGTCAACAGCCTCAACCTGCAGGGCCCATTCTCCCGCTTCTTCGAAATTGCCCAGTCGGTGGTGAAGGGAAACCAAATCTCGACGGGCGTCATCGGCTTTGTAGAGGGAATAGTGGGGTACGGACGTATCCTTGGAAGCTGGGGACCCGGCGAAGTCCCGCACAATATTCAGATACCGCTGATACGCGTGGACGGCCTCTGGAAGCTCGCCGACGGCACCGTGAGCCTTGGCTTTAAAGTAATAGAGATCCGGGTAACCATCGCGCAACGCGATGGCCTCGTCGCAAAAACGAATCACCTGGCGAAACCGCCGAAGCTGGAAGTGCAGCAGCGCCAGCTGACTGTACACGTACATGTAATTCCGGCTTTGTGGACCTTTGCTCTTGACCAACTCATAGGCCCGCAAGATGGGGTCCACTGCGTCTTCGTAATCTTTGTGCATCGCATAGCTCTTGGACAGCTGGTACCAATAGTATATGTTGCTGGGATCCTTTTCCAACTCCAGCTTCAGCAGGGTTGCCGTGCGCTGGAACTTTCGCTCCATCAGTTCCTTGTCGGTGGCCAAATACCCGTAATGCAAAAAGGTAACCGGCAAATGCATGATCGGTCCCCGGTAAACGGGCTGGTTGTGGACTCGTCCCGTATACCGAAAGCCCGGCAGTTTCCGAAATAGCCTGGGCGCCACTAACGTTGGTACGTGCAGGGTGTCATCTTCTTCATTAGTAACGTTTTTAATCAGCACCGTCGCTGCGTTATACCTCTTGCAACGGGACGAGGTGAGGAAATCGATCACAGGCTGGGGCGTCTCGAGGATTTCATCGGCATCCACTGTCCAGAACCACTCGCCGCGAGCGTAGCCGATAACGATATTTCGCATCTGCGAGAAGTCGTTTTGCCAGGGGTGAGAGTAGACCCGATCCGTAAACCGACGGGCGATTTCCACCGTCCGATCCTCAGAGCCGGTATCAACCACAATGAGCTCGGAGTCTACAGCCTCAAGAACCGGGAGAAGGGCCTGCAAACAGCGTTCAAGCCATCGCTCCTCATTCTTGACCATCATCCCGATGCTCAGTTTCACGTTCATCACCCACACCGGCAGCAAATGGTGAAAACAAAAAGAGATACAGCCATATTGATTCGGTTGCTACTTCTGCGGTTGCTACTTCTGCGTTAGCTACGTATCAAGGAGAAGAAATGGCGATGGGGCCCGGATTGTAGCCCGGGCCCCGTTTTTGCCTTTAGCCGAGCAGCTGCAGCACCGACTGCGGCGCCAGGTTGGCCTGGGCCAGCATGGCCGTGGAGGCCTGCTGCAAAATCTGGTACTTGGTGAACTGCATCATCTCCGCAGCCATGTCGACGTCTCGAATCCGGGACTCGGCCGCTTGGAGGTTTTCCGCGGACGTGCCCAGATTGGCGATGGTGTGCTCCAAGCGGTTCTGATAAGCGCCCAGCTTCGACCGTTCCGCCGACACCCGCTCGATGGCGTTGTTGATCGCAGTAATGGCCTTGTCGGCGTCCTGCTGATTCATCACGCTGATGCCCTGACCCTGTTGCAGGACGTAGAGCGAGACAGTACCGGGTGTGGCAGCCACACCGGTGGTAGCGTCGGCATCACCGATCGCCAACGTGATGCTCAAGGAGCTGCTACCATCAGCGATGTAAGCCGTGTTCGTCACCGAAATGACTACCGAAGTGTCGCCGTTCGAAATTTTCGCCGACGCAATCTGTTCCCCAGCCTCGTCCAAGAGAGTAACCGTTCCGTCCTCGGCCACTTCCACCTTATAGGCGCCAGCCACGAGTCCGTCAATGCCACTATTCGATGCCGACTCGACATCGAAGTCGGTGGTCCCCGGATCGGCGCTCCAAACCGCCGCCGTCGCCACCACGTTCAGCGCCTTAGCCCGCATGTCGGCGACGGAGATTTCGATATTTTGCCCACTGTTGGCGCCGATATGGAACTTGCCGGAGAACGAGCCGTCCAGAAG
>LZRT01000111.1 GCA_002159075.1 Bacillus thermozeamaize | reverse complement strand
TCGACCTTTCCTCCTTCAGAATTTCCAGCACGATTTGGGCTTTTTGTTCCGGTGTAAACGTTCTGCGGATGGTTGTCATCAACTAAGAAACTCCTTTTTTGTTGTCTAGTTTTCGTAGTCCATTATAGATCATCCCCGCATACGCGGGGAGCACGCACGCACCATGTCGCGCGTGGTGATGATCCCGGGATCATCCCCGCATACGCGGGGAGCACAACTGTTTCAGGCTGAAAATGGCACCGGGCGCGGGATCATCCCCGCATACGCGGGGAGCACTACTCGCCGCCTGGTGTCACAATGGCATTCGTGGGATCATCCCCGCATACGCGGGGAGCACTTGCAAACCTCTTTCATGTACTCTCGCACCACGGGATCATCCCCGCATACGCGGGGAGCACTGCGAGGAAGTGGCGAAGGACTGCGGCGCCGCGGGATCATCCCCGCATACGCGGGGAGCACTGCTGAGCGAACACGACATCGCATACTACACCGGGATCATCCCCGCATACGTGGGGAGCACTAGACAGGCACGTACTCCTGCGGCTCGCCGCCGGGATCATCCCCGCATACGCGGGGAGCACTCCACCACGTCGCGCTTAATCAGCGCCAACTCGGGATCATCCCCGCATACGCGGGGAGCACCAGCAGCGAGGATCTCAGCGGCACGCGCTTCCGGGATCATCCCCGCATACGCGGGGAGCACCCGTCGCCACAATACGCCCGAGCGAATCGGGCGGGATCATCCCCGCATACGCGGGGAGCACCCAGTGGATGGCGTGGACGCCCATGGCCGCGGGGGATCATCCCCGCATACGCGGGGAGCACGTATCCCGCTACACGTCGACGACCGCAGGATCGGGATCATCCCCGCATACGCGGGGAGCACCGGCTCAATTACAACCAGAGCGACATTTCAAAGGGATCATCCCCGCATACGCGGGGAGCACTGAACCAATTCGCGGTCGCAACCCCGTTCGACGGGATCATCCCCGCATACGCGGGGAGCACATCGTGGCGTTCCGGGCTGATCGCAAGCCGTGGGGATCATCCCCGCATACGCGGGGAGCACTCTTTGCCGCCGACCGTCTTCGCGTGCGTCTCGGGATCATCCCCGCATACGCGGGGAGCACCGGGAATGCTTCCTCGACTACGTTGCTGCCGGGGGATCATCCCCGCATACGCGGGGAGCACCATCAATCGGACATGCAAGGCGTTTCTGAACAGGGATCATCCCCGCATACGCGGGGAGCACCGTAACGGTCTGCTAACACTTGCGCTTCGCGCGGGATCATCCCCGCATACGCGGGGAGCACTAAATTTCATTGTCAATCCCTCCATGATTTGTGGGATCATCCCCGCATACGCGGGGAGCACCATCAATCGGACATGCAAGGCGTTTCTGAACAGGGATCATCCCCGCATACGCGGGGAGCACACTAAACAAATCCCGCCATTAAGCCATTTTTATTTTTCGTTTTGCCGGATTTCATTTAGTTTCATATAAAGTTGCATCGCTGCAAAACAATCATTCAGACTTCGATGCAAGCCTGTGACTTCAATCCCAAAATGCTCCAGCAATGTTTCAAGCCTGAAATTCGCTACATGATCAACAAACCTCCTGGCCATCGCCAATGTATCCAGCCGTCGGTTTGAAAACAACGGAAGGCCGAATCTGCCGCACGCAGCTCGCAAGAATGCGTAATCGAAATCACTATTGTGGACAATGACGGGCAGATCCTGAACGAATTCCATAAATTCAGTCAACGCTTCTTTTAGCGGTTTCCCTTGCTGCTCCAGCATCTCGTCTGTAATCCCGGTCAATTTCGCGACATCCTGCGGTATTTTGCCATTGATTTTGATCAATGTCTGATACTGGCCGATGACTTCATGATTCCGAACCTTGATGGCGCCAATTTCGAGAATTTCATCCTGATACGGCGACAATCCGGTTGTCTCAACGTCAATGACTACATAGTCATTCCATGCCGGAAATGGATCTCTCCTTGACATCTGTCTGGCTTTCAGGAATTTCGACGCTTTGCTGTAGCCGGAATGCAATTGATCCGCTGACTTCTCATAGCGTTTTGCAAGCCTTGAACTTGATGGTCGCAGCATCAATTTCAATCCGTCAAAATCGATCGGTTCCCAATCCGCGTTATGGGTTCGAAAATCAAGCCGCTGCTCTCCCTTGCCTGTACTGAAAACCATGGTAGCCCGTCCTTTGACGGCTTGTTCCTGAACCCGATGCCAGATGTGGTCTCTCACTCTCGCACTAACCTTTCCGACGTAAACACCGGTATTGACCTCCAACAACCATCGGGTCAATTCACCCCGTAGAGCAGGAGGGCAATCCGTCAAAGTCAGTACGATCATCCTTACTCCTCCAAGAGGACGCCATATCCTTCCTCAAGTTCTTCTTCATCAGTGTCATATTCATCGATCCGTTTTCCGTAAGATACCGCATTGGGCACCAGACCAAACCTTTCATCCCAAAGATGAACAATGTCGGCATCCACGGGATCTTGATCTGAAAACTCTTTTCCAAGCAAAAGAATCCGGATGTCCTTTACCATTCTCTCGAGGATCTTTCCGTCCGCAATGGCATCCCTGACTCGTCTTCGCGTTTCGCCGCCAATATCTCCCGGTTGCTCGGAAGCAACCTGGAAGGCAATCGGAATGGTCAATTGAGCTTTATACAAATCCGCGATATCAAAAACAAACGAACGGTCATGGCCAGTATGAATGAAACCGAGGCCGGGCGAGCAACCCAACGCCACGATCACGCTGTGCACAATTCCGTACAGACACGAATGGGCGGCGGACAGCGCCATGTTGACAGCATCGCTTCCATGAAAATCTTCGGGATCATACTCTCTGCCATGCCACGGAACACCCGTCGCTTTGGATGCCTTCCTGTACACGGCACGAATTCTCGCGCCTTCACGCCCCCTCAACTGCTGCATGGTCAAATGGGAAACATCTTCATCCGGAAAGCGAAGCTGGTACATTTGTCTTGCAACCGCGAGCCGTGTTCTCGGATTTGAAACCAGTTCAGCCTGTTTGATCAGCAAATGCGAAGAACGGGTCAGCGGCCGGCCGTGCGCATAATAGCGCACGCCCCGCTCGCCGACCCAGATCACGGTGACTCCAGTGTCTGCAATCAATTCCATGGCTCGATGCGTGATTTTTGTGCCAGGCCCTAACATCAAAACACTGAGAGAAGCAGCCGGAACGTGGACAGTGCCGCGCACATCCGTTACCGTGATGGCACCGTCCTGACGATTAATCACGCATCGCTCCAAATATAAGAAGGACAGCCGGTCGCTGATGGTTGGCAAAGATTGCAAATCAGGTTTGCTCTTCCCGAACGATTTCGGTGTCACTTCGCGATCACCGCCCCATCGGCATGATCGTCATCAATCCGCATCCATAGGCTTTGGCTCTCCCAATTCCCTTGATCAACGTTTGCCGAAAAAGAATCGGATCCACTACCGTCAATATCCCTTCAAATGTAACCGTCCGCAAAGTCACCTGATGACGTCCGCCTGTTTGATTTTTGCTGAATTTTTTCCACTCAGAGTGGATGACGTCGAACTCATCGGGTTCCAATGAAAAACCGCAGGTGGCGGATTTTCTGATCAACCATTGTTTCTGTTGTTCCGGCGTGACATGGGCAAAAACCTTGCCTCTTCCGGTTTCTTCATCCTTTTCTTTGAAACTGCTTCTCACAGGATTCGCCCGCAGCCGGAATCGCCAGCGTTGCCCTTCCCGCAAGCGATCCAGCAAGGGCAAGTATGATTTCGTCTCTCCTTCATGAACGCCAGGAAAACCGAATTGGTGGACAAGCAAAGACAGATTTGGGGGTGCTTCGCTCAAAAGGAGCAAGCTGCATTTATCAGTCAAGTAATCTATGCGCCACAAAAGACGTCTTTGCCCCTGTTCCGAACCACGATCATCCGTTTCGACGGCAGCTTCAACGGCCCCATGGAAGATTTGTGGCGAAGACAGCGCCCGGATGGTTTCCATCCGGGTGGTGTCCAGAAAAACTCTAGATAAATACACTGGTCATCCCCCCAATATCGAAAAGGGATCGTGATCCGTCTCAGGTTCCCGGTCTGCCTGATCCGCCGTCCAACGATTTTCGATTGTCCTTTCGGCAATCCGACGAAAACCGTGCTGGCGGTTTTCCGGATTGAATGATATGGGATTGTCCCGCAACAAATAGAAAAACGCATCTTCCGGCCCGGCGTCGTAAATCAAGCGGAGACGGTCAGATCGATTGCTTGCTTGCAGAGGTTCCTGTTCCAATGCTTCAATCAATGATTTTCCTCTTCGGATCCCGAGTGAAACCTGACCTTCTGGCGGACATGAACGCCTGCCAAGAAAGAGGGGATAAGCCGGTCGGCGAATCGCTTCGTCGATATCAGCAAGCGTCGCATCATCCCCCTCTAATCCGACCAAAAACACCGCATCGGCTAGGTAATATCGATGGGACACGTAGGGATCTTTTTTGCCGGGTCTCTGAGCGATATGAAAGTCCCGCAGCAACTTCCCCTCTTGGTCTACCCGGACTCCAAAACGCAATGTCGCCAAATCAGCAACACTTTCATCACGTCGGCGACCTTGGGCTGCTGCAATCAAGCCGATGACTCCACTTTTTGTCGGAACGCGTTCTGTCCCCCGTCTGTCAAACTTGGCATCGCTGCCCCAAGCCTGCAGAGGAGCGGCCAGTCTCAACAACAACGTGCTCATGCGACACTACCGCCCGCTTCAAGAAAACTTGGCAACGCATTTTTCAATTGATCAAGCACGTGATTGAGCGGCATCGGTTCACCCAATTCTTGCAGCAGAACACCGACCGTTAGCGACAAGACCGGTTTTCCTGCAAAATACTTGTACACTTTGTCAGCGTGTTGCACCAATCTCTTTGCCGACGGTCCCACGTACCCCTCATCGCTTGCCGGGACCGGTTTTTCAAACGCCCCCACCAAATTGATGGGTTGATCCTGCCTAAGCGTGACCAAAACCGCGTCAGGCAGCGTACGATTGGCGAACGAATTTTGCTTTCCAGTTGGCATTGAACATACGAAAGCGCGGACAAATTGGACAGCAGCTTCCACGGTATCTTCAGCCAACTGTTCCTTCAGCTGATGCAATGCTACAGTGGCATAGCGATACATGGTGGAGGAATTGAATTCCGTCGTCCCGATATGACCGGCTCCAGCATGCTCATCGTTCGGCCAGTCGTCGACTGCGGTGAAGTAATCATATTCAGTGACCACTTTGTGTGTAGAGATGCTGTGGGCGATCTGAGCCGACGCATCCGTATTCAATGACGGTTCGTCGGCCACCATTCGCCCGAACAGAGCCACGTCAATGGCCGGTGATTGCTTCAGCGCCTGCTGAATTTTTTCCTTACTCCCCCTATTCACAGTGTTATTTGCCATTTCGGGGTATTCGACCACCAATCGGGCCAAAGCTTGAGCTTGCGAACGACTTAGAAAGAACAGCGCATCCGTTCCTTTCTCGACTGACTTGATATCAAGGCCGGCGTTTTTCAATATCCTCTCTGCCAACTTCAACGATTCCAACGATCCATCAATCTTTGTGATTTCGCCCGCTACCATTTCCACAATCCGTTTTGTGCGAATTCCCAGTTTTTCTTGCGGCAGCACGTCCTGAAACATCAACCTTATCGCCCGTTTCCAACTTTGAGAGGATACACGGGACCGAAGCACGCCGCCATAGATGGCCGTCTTCGGGCTGCCTGTATCATCTCTGTTGATGCAACTGGACGGCACGCTTTGAATAGCATGAATGTCAAGATAAAGACGATTATTGCGCTGCATGGACAACTCCTCCTTCTTCGCCAACGGAATTTTCATTCGGTTTCAAATACAGGCCTCTTCCCCAATGCAATCGGATATAGTCCTGATAATTGGAAAATTGAAAATAAAACAAATCTTTGGCCAACCATCCGTAATCAAGGGGGACATCTTCATCTCTGAACAATTGAACAAGGCCGCGCAGATGCCAGACCAGTTCATCAATGTCGTTAGCCGTCACAACTGTCATGAATCGGCGTTTGATGGCCTCATCCCGTTCTGATTTGGCTTTAATCAGCCTCCCCACAGCTTGTCCCAACGAAACTCCCGGTTCGTGCATGCATTTTGCTCGAATGTCTTTGCTTTGCTGATGCAAAGCAAACAAGGTCAAAACCGTGTGTACCGCCCTTTCTCCAGCGCTTGGTTGCGGTCCTTTGCCTGCCAATTCGGCCGGAAAGCCGTCAAACATCATCTCCCACAATTCCGGGACACTGCCGGGTTCTTTTCCGACTCCTCTGCGGAGTTTCGCCATCATGGAACTGAATAATGATTGCTTGCTGATCCGAATCAGAGAATCAATTCGATGGTTAACGAACTGCTGAATCTTTTGCCCGTTTGATCTATCCACCTTTATCCCCTCCTCGTATAGTAGTTTTTGAAGGCAGTTGCCTGGCCGATTTCCAGTCTCCTCGGGGACTGGAGGCCACCTTCAAAATTTCCAGCTTGCTCTTTGAAAATTTCACATCAGGGACTGGACTTTCCGGCATGCCTCCGGACAATGGTACTCAGGGGCCATTCGGGGAAATTCGACT
>LZRT01000110.1 GCA_002159075.1 Bacillus thermozeamaize | reverse complement strand
GAATCATTTTCACGGTTTGGATTTTAAACTCTTTGTCGTATTTCTGACTCATCTTCGGACACCTCGATTTTGCTAGGTTTATTGTTGCATTCTCGATTCTCGGTGTCCACTATTTAGTCTAGCATCAGTTACTGGTTTCAATTCCTCATAGGTACGATCAAAACGATGGCGAATCCGGCATCGAATGGCACGACAGCGAGGTTTCAATCCCTCATAGGTACGATCAAAACTCCAAAAATGCCCGAAAAATAAGGCATTTGAAAAGGAGCACTGCCACCCATAATTCACCATTTCCAACCCCAGTATATCACTGAACCATTGTCCCATCAGCATTTTCATGTTTTTTCAATTGTCGTCGACCCCGGGGATTTTTACAGCACCAGGGATCGACGACAAAGATTCATTTCCTCAATTCTGGGGTAATTTATCTCCCGAGCGACCAGCTTCAGGCACAAAACTACATCTTGTTTACTTCAACACGAATCCGTCCCATGTTCATCCACGACCCATTGTCGACACCGATCCATTCCCCCATTCTCAACAGCGGGATGAAAGGTGCAATCGAGCCAATATATACGGCTTGCCCGACAACACCTCCGGTTTTGACCGATCCACCACAGTCAGACCGGGGCGTTTTCCGCCACTTCAATTTCATCCGATCCAATTTGATATGTTCCATCGCTTCCCGTAAACCGGGATCATCTTTAGTCTTCTTGATAGACGGGGAATCGGGACAAAGAATGGACAACCGCCGCCACAGACATTCGATCAAAGCCGTAAATCGCGGAATCACACTGTTGCTGCCGCTGCCGATCAGATCGATCGGATAGACAAATCTGATCATGACGCTCGATACAGGTCCGTCATCTTCCGGAAACCGAACGGAAGACGGAACGACCTTCGCCATATCCAATTTTCGACCACGTCCATCGTAAATCCGGTTTCCATCCGGTATCGTCAGAACTTCCAACAACTGCGGCCTTGCGATTTCCGCATCCTTCATACCCAATTCCATATCGTCCAGCGCCAATATTATAAGCGGCAACAATTGCACAGTATCGCCCAATAGCGCGAATTCAACCGTCAGCCTGTCATGCTGACTTCCCATCTCACCGGAATAATGAAGCACGAATCGCGGCGGACGCTCCCTGTTTAGCAAACGATCATAAGGACACCCGTGATCATGCCGCTGCTCACGCACCGCCTCTCCGCCGCATGTGCATGACAATCTTTTCATCGCATGTTCAAACGATCGAGAAAAAGACGCTCGCGACGGTTTTGCGCTGCCATCCGACGTCTCCAGTCCGAAGCAGGCACGAAACGCATGGATGTTCACCTGCTCCACAGCCTGCCTGATCAATTGATCAATCTGCATCCTAAAGAACATCCCCGTTCCATGATGCCGTAACACTGTATTTTTGCGCAAATTTCTTGTTCAGATAGTCAATATAATCCTCAACAGCGCGATTGAAATTGGAGATCCCCGCATCGATACCGAAATGATCAGACAAGATGCTCTTCGTCTTCTTAGGCCAATCCTCACCAAGCAGACTCAAGACATCATCGCGTTCGGTCCCCCGAAGCTGATGTACTCGGGTATTGCGAACTTCAATATAAAAAACGTTCATGCGACGGAACCATTCCGAATTGGCAAATGCCGCCCACTTGCCGCTCTGCCTCAATACTCTCGTGCAAAAATAACGGTCTGATTCCTTATCGTCATGGGTGTCCACCACCAGTTTCAGCCAATCCGGAAGATCGGCGGACACTCTCTTCAGGAAATGGCCCCATCTTTTCCTTTCCCCATTCTGACGGGCCAACGAATATCCGACGGCATCGAAAAATGCCACTTGAATGATCCATTCATAAAAACTGCTCGCAACATAGGCGAATTCGTTCCACTGCCCGCTGTCCCAGAAGAAGAGCACCTTGTGCAGATACTCACCCATGAGCGCCTTGAGTTCGGGAGCGGACAGCGCATCCGAATCAATGCGCTGGTATTTCGCCATGCCTCGTCCCAGTGTCTCGAGTTCACGCTTCATCCGGTCATGGAAAGGCTCGCCGGCAAAGGCCGAATGGCATTTCCGCAGAATCCGCAACGCCCGGTCAAAACAAAACAGGTAGCGTTCCTGTAGCAGACGTATCCAGTCTCCCGCCTCCTGCCTGCAATCATGCAGAAAGGAAAAAGAGGCGGAAGACATCAGGAGGATAGCTTCATTAAATTGACGGGACTCCAGCAATTTTTTGAGAAGCCTGAAAATATCATCGTGACGCAACAATTCGTAAGCCGGCAATTGACGGATAACCGATCCGTCATCGACCATATGTACCGAAAAACATTCCCGTTTACGCGGGAAGTGCAATCCGCTGTAACCCATGAGCAGATAGGTGCACATGGCCGGCGCTCCCGCCGTAAAACTGGCGTACAGCTCATCCTCATGCTGGACGCCGAGACGTTTCAGCTGATCGACTGTCATGATATCTTTATAAAGATAGACCATCTGTTCATAATCCGCAGGATTGCCGCGGACATGTATGCCTTCCACCCGGAATCGAACGCCGAAGTAATCGGTCTCCTGTGCCAAATATTGAATGATGCGAAACGCCCAATAGGTATCTTTGGAACGTCCCGGAGCACTTCCGGCCTCATTCGGGTTCTGATGGGTATAAAACGCCACAAGGACATCGGGCGGGAGCTTCCTTTCGAGCAAATGATCGACAATCGCCCGAATCAATGGAACATCAAGATCTTCAACATCACAGGTGTCTTTCAAATATTGATACAACGATTCGCACTCTTGGGCATAATTTTTAAGGCGTCTTTCTTCAGGCGGCTTGCCTCTGTCGGATTTATATTGAATATCAGAAGCCCCCAGCGAAACGAAAATCCATCTGCGCAAGTCGATCCTCTCCCACTGTCAACGGCAATGTCAACGCGAACGCGTACTGCACGACTTCCGGATGAGCAGGTGCGAGATTTTGCAGCATTCTGCCGGACCAATTGCGGTGCGCATTGCTTCCCGTGAACACGGATCCCGGAACAAGACGAGTGAAAGGACGCTTGAACGGATTACCCGACGTTGCCAATCCGTCACCCAACTTTCCGTACTTCGTATCAATCCGGTAACAGCCATGAACCGGGTCATGCGGAGCCGGAACGCCATGGCTCAGCCACATATGGGCATCGGCATCCGGCCGATTGAACCATGCGTCACGCGCGATATATTCCTCTACTTCGAATCGGCCCATGCCGACGGATTTCCGCTTTCCGAATCCGACCAGTCCGGCCCTTTCCATGTGGAACTTGAGTCTCTCCAGTTCCCGATCATCCTTCACCCTCGCATAAATGGATATCGTTGTTTCTTCTTCTGGCAGTCCGTATTGTTCTACCGCATATAATCCGTCCTCATTCAGGCTGCGATGGCTGTAACGGCTGATCACATTATGGTGGACAACAGACTCGCGCGGTTCGCCCTTGTCAGACAGCGAATCCAGGTCATCATACCGGCCTTGGATCAAAGCATCCCGGTCGATCCAACGAAGCGATTTGCGCTTCTTCGCTTCGATCGCTTCTTCAAGCTCGAGTAAAGGCTTATCCGGTCGGCGAACCGGCGGCAGCATCGGACGGGGAAGCCATCTGCCGACAAACCCGTCCGACAGGATGATGGGCGGCTCACCGCCTTCATCGTACGCATCAAACCATTCCTTCAAGGCTTGCTCGCCCTCTTCATATCGAATCGACCAGGCGAGATGTCCGAACAATGTATCGGCCTGCCATGGCGTCATCCAGTCGGACAAGGGACGAATGACAATCTCAATGTAATGCATACGGCTCTCCGTTCAACGTAACGTGATCAAATACAATCTTTCCGTAACCGCGCGAACCCGATCCGCCCAAATAATCCTGCTCCAAGAGGCGCATCGCCTCCGTCACGACCTTTAGATTCTCTTCCGCCTCGTTTGGGAACCAATCGAAGTTGCGAACCACGATCTCAAATTCGAATTCTGTACCTGCAGGTACCCGCTCGTTGGTGCGTAAAGTACCGTGTTGAGCAATGCCGATTTCACGATGAACGGACGTTTCCTGTTTCAACTCGAGGAAGGAATCTCCAAGTTCTTCCCGCCGCTTGCGGAAATGTTCCTCCCATTCCGGAGTCAGACGCGCATCACGCACCAGAATCCGCGTAGGACCAAAATTGTGGCTCGGATTTTGATGCGGGCCGAATACACGGCTGACGGGACAGTCTGTATCTTCCGTGCCGTCATCTTTTTTTCCATTGTACGGCGTTCCGTTCTTGCCGATTTTCCCAAGCTTCAATTCCAACAAGCTGCGCATTTTGCCTTTCAAGGACGATCCCGGAATATACGGCATCATGGTAATTGGATGTTTGATGACTGGGTTGTCCAGTCCGCCGATCTCCAGCGTCTCCCTTGAACCTCCGATGCGCAGCGCCGTCTCGCAACGGATGATGCCGCGAAGAACACTATATCCAATCAAAGATTTGGTCATGAAACGACACCTCTATTCTTTGAAGAATGCGACAACACATTCGAAATGCGATACGAAAGTTTTGAAAGCCTTCAATGACTGCTCGGCATGCGGAAGGTTGGCTACGATAAATTGATAGAACAGAAAGGGCGTGTTCCCGGCCTTGCGATTGGCAGCATAGTGTGCACTCGGCTTAAGCTTCCAGATCCTTTCCCTGACTTGCTCGAACTCCAATCCTTCCGCGATTGAATTGATGATTCTGACTTCATTGTAGAAGTTGCGCAAAGCGGAAGCCGTCATTTTGCCTTGTCTGAATTTGGTTGCCAGTTCTTCCGGCCAATCGATGAACAATTGCCTGAAGGGATAACCTTTTTCATCGAAATAACCGTTGGCGAGGTACCCATCCGGCAATGTCATCGGAATATCGTTTCTGCCGCCTCTTCCTGACCAGCCTTGTCCGGACCGACCATCGAAGCGATTCTGACCATGATGGTGCCCGCGATTTCCATTGAAACCCTGACTCATGAATCTCCCTCTTTCGCTCGATATGCGGCAAACAACCGATAGACAGCAGGCATGAGATACCAGTCCCGCGCCGCCTCATCATTCGGAAACCGCCTCAGGGATTCCGCCCATTCCAGCAGCTTCCGGCGTTCATCTCCCAATTCATTCTTGATCGGCAGCTTCTCAGTCCTCCGAATGGCGTAATTCAGCAACGCATTGTACCGCAAACCATCAATTTTTCCATCACGAACATATGTCTCGCGCAATTCCCACAGTTCAAGCAATCTTCGGATGAACTGGCTGCTGCAAACGCCCTTTTTCACCCATTCGGTCCATTGTTTTGCGCGTTCCCATATCGTTGGCAAATCATTCCATTCCACCGTAATTCCGCAGATCGCCACCTGGTTGCGTCCCTCTTTTGCGGATCTGAACGGATTGGTCTTGTCCTTCGCCTCTTCCAATCGCCTGTCGGCTTCACGCGCGAAGGTGGCGATGGGAGCCCGCGGCGGAACGAACAGCAAACTTGCCGACAATGTGACCTCCGGATTGCCTTCAACAAATTGCTCAAATTCCTGCCGAAGCCACATGGCGAAGTCAGGCAACTCCGACCAGGGTCCGATGATGAACAAATCATCGCCGCCGGAAAATACGGTATAGAGATGGGGGAATTGGTCGCGCAGTTGCACGGTCAACCGTTCACCGAAGAAATCTTCCAATTGC
Organism: Bacillus thermozeamaize; assembly: GCA_002159075.1. Taxonomy (NCBI): domain Bacteria; kingdom Bacillati; phylum Bacillota; class Bacilli; order Caryophanales; family Bacillaceae; genus Bacillus; species Bacillus thermozeamaize. The sequence continues at coordinate 1,571 of LZRT01000110.1, read as the reverse complement.
CTTGAGGCTTTCAAATATTCCGCGAAGGAGTAATCACCACGCTCGGACCGCAGTCCATATGACAATAAAAGCCCAAGACGATCCACATCGGCTTTGAATATGCCCAGCATCTTTTTGCCCGTGGACATGTCGGCAAGTCCTTCAAAATGAATCGGCGCCCCGTCCTTCTGGGGGATGTAATTGGAGATGTAAGCATGGCTCATCCAGCATTCGGAATCCGATCCTGACGGATCATACGGACGGTCTACCCATCGTTCCCAGTACCCCGCTCTCCTCATCGATTCCGGCAAATATCCCGCATCTCGCAAAAGCCATACATCGTATCGATCCCACAAGACACCGGCGTGTCTGCCCTGAACGGCGTGGTTAAACGATTCATTCGATATTTTCCGGCCGATCCACATGGCTTGAGACTTGGGAAGCATCAGGCCGTTCTGCTCATCCTGGCTGCAATATTCGCATAATGTCTCATCTGCGGCAGCATCCTGAACGGGATGCCTCCGGCAACTGATGCAGTACGCGCCGGACTTGCGCTCATGAAGCCAGATGGAATCGTGCCAACGTTCTTCATCCTTCAACAGGCGGACGGCAGGCTGCATCTTCGAACGTTGAATATCCTGGTGCAAATTTCCGATGACGTCCGAGATGGAACCCAACTGATCAATCGATACCACTTGCGATGAAAGGTGAAGATGCAACGAACCGTGATACCTGGCGTACAAGTATCGCTCCATTTCCTGCCGGACAGGTTCCAATTGATCATGTTCACGAACCGCCAACATGAAAATGCCGCCAGCCGTCATGATCAGGTGCCGATAAGACAGTCCCAAGGCATCCAGAATGTACAATGCCGCCGTTTTGGCGATAAGCGACAGATGGAAACTTCGGGAACGAAGCCTTTTCGCTACTCCGCCTTCACCGATGTGCGCAATGGCAAACAGATAGGATTGGATCCCGGACAGGTCTCCCAATACAAGTTGGAAGCGCTTGCTTTCATCCAAAGAAACAGCCGTCCTGACCCGCAATTCGTCATATAACGACGAGAACGGACGTTCCGGCAGCGCTGCATCCTTTAAATGTCTGCGCCCCCAATCCAATAGCCAGTCGAAGCGGCCCGATTGATGCAGCGACGTCTGACTGTTCCATTCTGCCAGCAAGCGTGTTTTTTCCGATTCGGTCAAGAGTTGAATATTCCTGATGTTTGGGAGCTGTCCGTCATGCTTCAATTTGATGTGAGCAAACCGGTTCAATGATCTTGCCAGCGGACGTTCCAGCACATCCTGCAGCCAATCCAGCGTCTCCCGCCAAATGCGATCCGTTTGCAAATTCGTCCCCCTTTCCTGTTCTCACCTGTAGGAAATAGGCTACAGGAAAATCAGACCATCTTACTATATATGTTAATGATTCCCTGTCGAAATGCAATTTTAATTTCTCCGTTGTCTGAGTCAAGCTAGTGTGGGCACCTTTTTTGGATTCTGGATGCGAACTTGAAAAGAACCTTTCCCTTGTAAGCGCTTTTGATCTTCTTCCTTATGGGATTGGCGATTCATTTTTCTGGTATTAGTATCCTC
>LZRT01000109.1 GCA_002159075.1 Bacillus thermozeamaize | reverse complement strand
AATTGCGCTTGCGCAACGTGTGCACCATGGAGGAAGCCAATCGGGTGTTGCCGGAACTGATTGACAAGCACAACCGGTTGTTCGCTGTGGCGCCGCAAGAGGCGGAACCGGCCTACCGGCCGCTGCCCGAGGTGCCCTTGGAGCATATCTTTGCCCGTCGTGTACATCGGCGTATCAGCGGGGGACAGACGTTTTCCTGGCAAGGCAAGTGCTACATGCCCCAACCGGGTTCTGGTGTGCCGCGCTGGGAAGCCAGACAATTGTCGAAGTGCGCATCGGCATGCAAGGTCAAGTATGGGTGTGGCATCAGGGGCGTGCATGGCCATGCGTGGAAGTGCCACAAGTTCAAAAGCCAGAAACGCCGATGGCCAAAAAAACAGCGGCACCTGCGCCTCCACGCAAGCCCGCTGCAAACCACCCCTGGAGAAAACCATTCTCCAGCAAGCAATACCAGCGTAGCACAGCCAGCGGGCATCAGGCAAGATCACCGGGTTGACGATGCCACCGTGTTCCTGACCGGCTTGTCACTCTCACCCGAAACGGCGACCCGGACGTCAAGGGCGGCGAAGCCGTCGTCGTCAGACGATTGCCGTTTTACGGCAACCCTTGACGGGAGGGGAGGCGTTTCGGACAATCTTGCATCTGACGGTCAGGCACTTTACCTGACATTTTCATAGAACAATAAACCTGTTATTTTCTCAGACACTTGACAGCCTAAACGAAAAACCGTTGCCTCTTCCCGTTCTATCTCCAAGCTGCGCTCCGAAATCCCGGTTGCAGTTTACGATTGGGATGAAAGCAAGCCAGGCGCCTTGGAAATCGACTTGGTTGAGCACAATGGCGGCTCCACGTTGGGCCATTACGCTTATACGCTGAATGTCGTCGATATCGTTTCAGGTTACAGCCGCCGCCGCGCTTTTCTGGGACGAAGTCAGGCCGTTGTGTTTCAAGCGTTAACGCTGATCTTAAGCGAATGGCCTTTTACGCCCTGGGGGTTACATTCCGACAATGGCAGCGAATTTTTCAACGGCTTGCTCTTGCGATTTTGTCAACAACTTGGGTTTGAGCTGACGCGAAGTCGTCCTTATCGCAAAAATGACAATGCGCATGTGGAGCAAAAAAATCGTCAATTTGTCCGGGAAGTGGTCGGTTACAAACGTTATGACACACCAGAGGCAGTGGAATGGCTCAATGAAGTGTATGCCTGCCTCGACCCATATGCTAATTTCTTTCTGCCGATGCGCAAAGTGATTGCCAAAGAACGGCGCGGTGTAAAAGTGCGACAAACATTTGATCAAGCGAAAGCGCATTTTGACCGCCTTGTTGAAGCAGGCGTTCTTGTTTCAGAAACAAGGGAAAGGCTCGAAAAAGAAAGGCAAGCCCTCAATCCACTCGACCTTCATCAACGCTTGGAAATCTTGTTGGCACAAGGGCCCTCTTCCTTTACGACAAGACAAGAAACAGTAGAGCGTGATTTGGTCTTCATGTAGATGGCTTGCCTTATAAGGCATTCTCCTCCCTCTTGACTCGCCTGTCAAGGGTTGTCACCGCTTCGCGGCGGCATCGCCGCCCTTGACAGGCTCGCAAGAGAGGAAGGCCAAGGTCATTAAAGGCAAGCCACCCCAGTGTACCTCTTCGAGGAGAATGTTAGGTTAGATTTTCAAATGAGTGATCTATTCCGTCTTCGGTAAGATTTTTATATGGGTTGACACGGTGTACTCTGGCTCTAGTATATGTCAAGCGGTTCTCGGAGGTCCAGGCATCTTAAGGAACAAGGAAGAGCTCAGATAACCGCCAAAATGCAGGCGGAAACTCAGTTATGCTCGAAAAGCCCTCACGCACTTCGCGCGTTGCACCCCCTGGGTCGGTGAGGATGCTCCTCACCGACCCAGGGGACCTGATTTCCTTCCCCTTTACCCGAAGGTCGGGATCCTGCCGACGGATCACGACAGCCGGCCGATAAAGCGGCTCGCCGGTGCCGCCCCAACCTGGATCCGCCCTGCCTTGAGGCCTCGTCGATCTTCCAGGATCGTCCGTCGCGCCGCCTTTTCGGCCCTCCCCACCGCCCGCTTGTTCCGTTCGCCGTTCTTCCGCATCCCGGCATAGCGTATCAAAGCAAGGCGCAACGTCCCGTTAAGGTCCCGATCGTCCTTCGGTCTCGCCGTTCGCTTCTCCACCCGTATTGAGCTACGTAAAACGCGTTGAGTTCGCGATCCAGCCGCTCGAACACTTCAGCCATGAAGGAAGCATTGAACGGCATCAAACGGCGATGCAAACTTTCCCGGAAGGAAAACGAATCCGTTGCCGTATCCATCGCCGCGGAGACTTCCATAAGCCCGACGAGTTCGGCTACAATGTCCATGAAGGAAGACCTCTCCTTTCCTCTCAAGGGTGTCACGGAGGTCTTCCTTCTCTTTTAGTCCGCAAAATCCTGCAAGCCGTCCGAGAAAAATTTTACACATACCCCATGATCTTTACGGCATGGGACCTCTGATGTTATATTGAGGATGAGCATCCTCAGGCATCGGCGCTTCTCTACTCGATAAGGCGGGTTCCTTAAGGGGGGAAATGATGTCCACAAAAATACTGCAATTGAAAATTTCGCTTCGGGGTGTCAAACCTCCCGTTTGGCGAAGAATTTTGGTGAAGGAAGATATGACTTTTTATCGTCTTCATGAAACCATTTTGGCCGTGATGGGATGGACAGGGTTCCATTTATATGAATTTCAGGTTTACGGTGAAGCCATCGGGGAGAAGGATCCTGAATGGGATGACATCCATCCGGTCAAAAGTGCAAAAAGAGTGAAGTTGAGCAAATATGCATTTGAAGATAAAGCGAAATTTACTTATACTTATGACTTCGGAGACAATTGGGTGCACGATATACTTGTCGAAAAGATCCTGCAATCCGAAGAAGGTCAAAGTTACCCGATTTGTATTGGCGGAAAAAGAAATTGTCCGCCGGAAGATGTCGGGGGCCCCTGGGGGTATCAAGATTTTTTGGAAGCGATCAGAGATCCCAGCCACCCGGAACATGAAAACATGCTGAAATGGATCGGGGGGGCATTCGATCCTGAAGCATTTGATTTGGTGGAAACGAATGAAGCTCTCAAAGAAGCCCTGAAAACGAGATGATGGAGCAATCGATTGGTGAATCAGTGGATTATGAAATTACGCTGCTGAGGTCATCGAACCGTATAGATTTTTTCCAAGAGGAAGGGAATTCCATGCCGGAATTTCGCTGTCTGTCCATCGATCAGCCATATGCCTATCTCATCGCGATGGATGAAAAGACGATCGAAGTGCGTTCGTGGCGGACGCATCACCGCGGGCCGCTCGTCATCGCCGCAACCGCGCGAAAGTGGTCTGCCGATCTTGAAGACGGCTCGCGTATTACGTTGCCAGGCGGTCTTCCGCCACACTTTAAGAAGGTTGTGCGTCGCACAGATCAATCGCCATTCACTTCTTGCAGCCGAATGGCCTCGCCTGGAAAAACGGTCGATACCCCGAACCGCTTTGATCTGTCCGAACCGGCTCGATCGTCTTCGCGCGCAGGCTGTAGAGTCGCCTACCGCGCTTGGTGCGAAGTTTTCGTTCCATGCGTTCGCGCCAACTCAGCGATCGGGGGATGTGCCCGCGTGGCGAGCTACCTTGAGCCTCCTGATTCCGCCTTTTCCATTCTTTGGTGGGGGCAATGAACAGAATGAACAGATCGATACGTCCATCGGCTTCCTGGATGTTCGCTTCACTGAAGTACCCGGCATCCGCCACCGCGGAGCGAATCGGCCGATCCACCTCGACGGCGCGCAGGTTCGCTTCCGCCATTTGAAGCATGGGATGAAGCTGCCGAACGTCAGATCCTCCGTGGCGACAAGCTGGGCATTGTATCCCTGGATCCAGCCGCTTCGCGTTTTCATGATCCGGCTGTCCGGATCGGTCAGGTTGGCTTTCGCCTCGGGGTTGACGGTGGGAGCTTGGCTTCCTCTTCCAAGCGCACTTTTGCCGCCTTGAGGCCCGCCAGACGATCGTTCCGACGATGAAGATCTTTCGGCAGTTCTTCTCCACGCACAAGGGGACCGTAGCGCTCGTCTTCTGCCCGGTCGACGGCCTCGGCTTCCTGCAGTATCTTTTGGACTTCGCGTTCGATGGGGTCATCCGTTCGGTTGGCCGACAAAGACGCCGCAGCTTTGATTTTGGTCCCGTCCAGGACGACGGTCCCCACGCGAAGAAGGCCTGTTTCCCGACTAAGTTTCAAGCTTTCCGTGAACAACGCGGACAGCGCGGCCTCGTGGGTCTTTCGAAAGCGGGCGTTGGTGACGTTATCCGGCTTCTGGTTGGCGACGATCACACGAAAGGCAACATCTCATTCTGCTTCACAACGTCGAGGATAAAAAAGGCGGGGTAGTCTTCGGGCAGCAACTCATCCACGCTAAGCGTAGGAGAAGATACAGCTGATCGCGGTTCGTGGTTTTAAAAAGTTATATTTCATCGGTCCAAGTACCTCATTTCGGTCGTGGGTTTGCCATCTTTGTATTTCTCTATCGCGCCCGAATCATCCTGCCAGAGAATTCCTGAAACAGGCTCACGATGGGCGTCGCAAACGTTATTGAGAAAAACAGAAAAAAACTGTTGCTCTGCATCAGTCGTTTATGATATGATTTCAAAGATTCTAAAAGCGGACAGAAAAAGGCACAGTGGCACGCGGAAGAAAGCGTCTGTTTTAATCGGATCGAAAAGAGGAACCGGATGAGCGACAATTTTTTCAAAAACCTGTTTGATTTTTCGTTTCGCCGCTTCATCACACCTCAAGTCTCGGGCATTTTTTATGGTTTGGCCGTGGCCGTCATCGGTCTTTTTCCCTCATTCTACTCTTTGCTCTTTTTCCCCTTTCGTTGATTGTTTCCCCCGCCCTCTTTATCGTTTTGGTTGTTTTAGCACGAATCAGCATTGAATCTACTGTCTCTCTTATGCGCATAGCGGAAAATTCGTCGCTGCTTGTCGATCTTGAAAGCAAACGATGGACCGGATCGACCCCAGCAAAACCGCTCGAACCACAGCCGACTCAATCAAACCATTCGAACCTGACGCTTCCAAATGTGCTTCCGTCTTCGGCGGACGATGGCCAATCGCCGTCCACCCCGATGTAAGAGGGCTTTGGAGCCGTTCGAGCATCGAAAAACGATAAACCGATGTGCCGCCTCTTCAAACCGGGAATCCGTCCGGTGAGGACGTACTTGCGGATTCTTCTCAGGACGTCGAGGCGGACGACGCTCGCGGAAACGAGGACGACAAGGACGAGCGGAAGTTCGAAAAAGAGGGCGATCGGCAGGGCGAGCCCGACGAGAAAGCTGAAGTATTCGGCAGCGCCGAAAAGCGGCGTGATGTCGAGCTAACCGGACAGGCGCAGGATGAGTAGGCGATCGGTTACGGACGCCCCCTCCGGCGTCGGACTCCCCCGGGTTCGGGGGTTCGGGCTTCGGAGGAAGGAAGAGATCGCGAAGCAGCCGAAAGACGACAAAGACAAAGGCAGGAAAAGTAACGGCGGCAGCAAACAGGGCCGCTACTCGGATGAGCATGGTGAAGCCGTCGTTGAGGATGAAGGCGACGACGGTCACCGACGGGAGGATGAGGAGGCGAAAGACGAACGGCGCCACACCAAGTCCGACGAGCCATGCGCCACACCCAAAAAGAGAAAGACGACCGGCTGGAGCTGCCGGGCGATGCGGTCGCCGAGCTCGACGTACAGGCGCGCCAGGCGGCGGGCCAGGATTTGTGGCTCGATCTGAAGCGATGAGACCCCTCCGTCGTCCGCCGATCCGTCTCGGGTCAGCGTCGCAGATGCGTCTCCTTCTACCGCTACTTTCGGTACGGACGCTGCTTGCGGAACTTGGCGGTGAAGGGTTAGTGAAGTTGCTGCTTTAGTTTTTGAATTTCTTCTACAGATAATTCCGTGAAAAATGCGATTTCGTCAACATCTTTCCCTTTTTCCAGCATCTTCATGGCCATTTTAATTGCCTTTTGCCGCTCACCTTCCGCCAATCCTTTCGCCAATCCTTTCGCCAATCCTTCCGCCAATCCTTCCGCCAATCCTTTCTCCCTGGCTCGCTGTTCTGCCCTTTGCTGCCTGATTTCCGCCTCCCGCACTGCAGCCAACTCATCCAAAATGGCTTTCCGCCGGGATTCATACTCCACCCACTTCTTCTCGTCGCGGCTCAGGTCTTCCCATTCCTCAAACGCTCGTTTCAACGCAGGATCTTTCATCGCAATCGCCTCCAATTCCTTGCGAATTTCCTCGTGATCGTCTGCCTCCAGCAGCAACAACCATCTCTCCAGCTCATTGTCATGTGGATTGACGGCACGTTGCTCCCATTTGTCCATCAGCTTCGGGATCTCCATGAAATGAATTTCCAGCACATCCGTTAGCAGAAACTGCTCCTGATCCTCGTACAGATGAAAGGTGGTGCGAAAACGATCTGTCTCTTGCAGAAAGCGGAAATTGAGGATGTTGATCGTGATCGTTTTTGCCAAATCGGTGTACGGCATTCCCTTTTGCATCTGAGCAGAAAAGATGCGTGACCAGTAGTAGAGGGTGCGCTTCTTCATGTCAAACTTGTTTGACAGTTGAATCTCGATGTTGACGTGTTCGCCTTGCTCCGTTTTAGCATGAATGTCCAACACGGACGCCTTGTCTTCGATGTGTTCCCGATGGATTACGGGATTCAGGATTTCTACTGATGCAATTCGTTTTTCTTTTGTCAGTTGGAGCGCGGCATTCAGGAAGGCCAGGAGGATCGGTTCGTTTCCGGTTTTCCCAAATACCTGTTTGAAAGCAAAGTCGATCTTCAGATCCATAAGTTTGGTCACGTCATTACCTTCCCCTCGCCGAGCATTGTCTGTACTATCATTATACCACCGAAACAGGCTTTCGACACATCGTTGCGATACCTCGGCTGAGTCAAGTATTTTGTAAGCATTTTCTGGCTCTACACCAAACATAGTGCTTGACAAGTTTTAGAGTAAAAAATTGAAAAGCACCTGTTCATTCCATAAGATGGTTGTGCAACCAATCCACCATAGAGGGAATGACAGATGCACAACCAGTATATCGATCGATTCGTCAATATACCAGAGGTAAATGTTCAACAGTGTTATCGTTCTGTGATATTGTCAGGGTGTCATTGTTCCGAGAAAATGTCAGTATGAGCAAGGAGCAGATGATCACCTTGACAAAAGAAGAATTGAAACGCGCCTTGGTAATCGAACAATGGATCGATGGCCGTTTGACCGAACAGGATGTCTCCCGCATCTTAAAGTTAAGTGTACGTCAGGTTTATCGGCTCAAGGCAAAATATCTTCATGGAGGTGCACAGTCCATCGC
>LZRT01000108.1 GCA_002159075.1 Bacillus thermozeamaize | reverse complement strand
ATCCCGCCGCTTCTGTCGCAGCACGATCCAGGCGTTGCCGAAGCGTCGGACTGGAGGGCACTTTTTGCAGTTGCAAACAGATCGGAAATACATCGTCGTTCCGAAACGGCTCAATATGGTCGAAATCGCTCTTGCCTTGGCAGAGAAGCCCGATGTAACTTTTCATCACGTCGGCATGAGAATGATAGGGGTTCTCCATCTCCGAAAGGCGTGTATGGTTTAAACGTTTGGTTAATCTGGCATGTGCAAGCAATGCCCCTACGGTTGCAAGACCGGCATGAGTGGAAAGGATAAGCTTCTTGGAGCGGACGACTTGATTTTCATATGACACCCCGCAGGTGAATGTTATCTTGTTTATGTCATTCGCCTTCGGGGGTGTATTTGCCTGCTTTTTCTCGCATTTTCATCAGTTGATGATCACGGAATCAGGTCCTGAGCAACAACGACTTATTGGTGTAAATTTTGCGTGAAACTCAAATTAAAGGGCGCGGAATCAACCGCGCCCATCTTCAATATTCATCCGGCAGCAAAGCCGAAACGACCAACCCCTGCGCCCCGTGATCGTTTACGATCACATACACCTTTCCTTTCAGTCCGGGAAAATCCGAAATGAGCGTTTTTCCGATCTCTTCATTACCATTTGTAATGACGACTTCAATACCGTCCGGCTGGAGAGACGTGAAGTAATCATGTGGATTGGTTTTCCACCGCTCGATGGCCATTTGGTACATCCTAAACAACGCGAGCGGGTGAACGCCCATTTCAAAAATGCCATTGGAGGCAAGGGTGATCACCCGTCTTTCGGCCAAATCATCCAAGGGCCTTGTGATTTTCATAAAAATTTGGGTGCGCATGAGGCGCACCCGTCCTCCTTTCAAATGAAATACCTATTCAACCAGCCGAAACACCCCTGCCGTAGGCAGCTTTTAGTTTTTCCTCCGAAAACCGATCCACGCAAGAGATGTAATCTTCGGTGTCCCAATCGGTTTTTTCATGAAAAACCATGAACTCTTCCGCCCAGACTAGGATATTGCTAACCAACTCCCTGGAATCCCCGACTTCAATCTCTCCTTTGGCGATCATGTAACCAGCCATGAGAGCAATATCCGCCACGGTTTCCTTGACCGCAACATCTTTCAGGGACATCGAGGTGTTCATTAGAAGTAACACCTGCTGTCCCTACAATCCAAGCCAAAAGCCATTGCTTCCGAAACTTCGTGTTGCGGGATCCAAAACACCCTTTCGATCATATCCACAATCTCGCCGCATTTGGCTTGCGCTTTTTCCGGGTCCTTCTGTCCGACAATGGCTTTGGCGTGAATTTCACTTAAAATGCGTTTCAAATCCATATAAAAAGGCACCCTTTCAGCGAAGGAAACAAAATACGTCCTTCGCGGTTATTGTTTTGAGGATGTCCGCCGGCGCACTGAGCAGCACGCCGGCGATCCAACGTTCTTTAGTCGGCCTGGAAAGCAGCTTCCGGAGGAATCTTTCCATTGGCGACATCTCAAGCAATCAGGCCACCTTCTTTCATGGACACGTACCCGTCGCGTCCGACGATGACGTGATCCAAAACGTCAATCCCGATGATATGGCCCGCTTCAATCAGGCGCCGGGTGACCTCAATGTCTTCGGGGCTAGGGGCGGGATCGCCGCTTGGATGATTGTGAACGCAAACGATGGCCGCGCAGCTTCTTAGGATCGCTTCCCGGAACACTTCGCGCGGGTGAACCACCGTAGCGTTCAGGCTGCCGATCGAGATGATTTTCCGCTCAATGATCCGGTTTTTGCTGCTTAGGAAATAGACCACGAAGTGTTCCTGGCTGAGCGGAATCAAATCCAACGAAAGCTGGTACACGTCAAGCGGACGCTGAATGCGGACGGGCGTTTCGTTTTTCATGACCTGGCTCAGCATTTCGATCAGCTGGCGGGCCTTCTGCCGGTTTTTCTCCGTCAGATTGGCCAGGTCCGCTTCCCGGACAACCAGTTCCATTTCTCCTCCTTCCCCCTGCATGGCGCAAGCGGCGGGATCAGCAGATCCCGTTTCTTCGCATCGGATGCAGGCAATGAAAAATCTTCAAATTTTCCTGGAGTCGAAACGTCGGATGATTTTCTGGCTGCCGTAGGCAAGAAGCGCTTCTTCCGGCCAGCCCAGCGACTTTATGGCCGTTGCGGAAAACGACAGGTAATCCCACGGGTTCTTCCCTTCGGCAGCAATGGCCACGGCAAGCTCTTTCTTTTTGTCGGGGTCAAATTCCCATGTTACGGTGGGGTAGTAGTCCCACCTTTTGTCTCCCGCCACAAGCGCACCGTGAAGGTCCACGTATTCCTTCAGGCGGTTTTTCATCTGCTTCAAAGCCGCTTCCGTGCGCTCGATTTCCAAAGCGAGCCTTACGGCCTCATCCATTGTCAAAACATCTTTCAAACCAACTGCCATGGGCGATCCTCCTTTGCTTTTTGGGAAACAAAAAAGGACGAGCAAGCCGGCTCAGGGCAATACTCGTCCTTTTCAAAATCCATCCCTTTCGGGATTCAGCCATTTTAAGCAGCTTTCATGTAGCATTCAAGCGCAAACGGGCAGTTTTGGCAGTGGGTTCCCGGCCGAGGCGGGAACTGACTTTTTGCCATATCGGGAAACAGTTTCACGCAGGATACCTTTGCGTCAATTTCATCTGCCAGTTTAAACGCCCACCGCCTTGCGTCTTCCGCTTCAATGCTGGTGAATCGGTGGGATACCGGGGTGTTGTGACGCAGGAAATAGAGAGTCCCAGTGGCTTCCCGTACGCCTTTAAGCTGCATGTAGGCCCACGCATACAGCGGAATCTGCATCGTGTCAAGGGGTCCAAACAGCCGCCAGTTCGTTTTCCAGTCGACAAAGCCGTCTTCCGTCACCAAGTCGATGTACCCTTGCAGTTTCAGGTCCGACCCAATGGCAAGCGGAAGCTCGAAATGAACTTCCGCCTCGCCTTTCAGAATCGGAGCATTTCTTACGAGTTCAGCGATTTCATCCCGGTTTACTTCAGGGTGGCAGTCAGTTTCGATCCACCCGGTGACGACCGCTTCATCTTCCGGCATTCCATGCAAGCGCAGTTCGATTGCTTTATGCACGGCCTTCCCAAGCGCAAGTGCCTTTGTGACTGGTTCCGGCAAATTTAAAACGTATTTCTGGTAAAACCGGAACGGGCAGAGTTCATAAAGAGAAAGCCGCGAAAACGAGAATACATTCATGATCAGAACGGCAACTCGTCATCAGGGATGAAGCCGTCATTTGAGCCGTCCGAATAGTAAGTTTCCCCGGCATTACGGTTTTCGTTCGAGTTCGACGCGGACGTACCGTTCGCCGGCGACAGGAACTGGACGCTTTCCGCCACCACTTCCGTCACGTAAACGCGGCGGCCTTCGTTGTTGTCGTAATGGCGCACCTGAATCCGTCCGTCCACAGCAACCTGGCTGCCCTTGCGCAGATGGTTCGCGCAGGCCTCCGCCGTCTTGCGCCATACGACAACTGGAATGAAATCCGCCTCGCGTTCCCCCCTGCTGTTCGTAAACGGACGATTCACCGCCAACGTAAACTGGGCTACCGCCACGCCGGACGGCGTATACCGAAGCTCCGGGTCTTTGGTCAGACGGCCAATCAGAATCGCTTTGTTTAAACTCATGTTTTTACCCTCCCATCCCAGCCTGCCTTAATCGGTCAGGTCTTACGGGTTTTCATGCCGAAGGCGTCAAGCTCGGCCTCGACTTTTTCGGTCCAAGACGGACGGACGGCAGAGGAATACACTTTCAGAGTCTCTTTCAGAAGCGAGGCTCCGATCTGTTTTTCCCTCTGCCGAATCCTCTCCACATATTCACGGTACTTTCCGAACCGGATGCCAAGGATGAGCAGAAAGTACGCGTCCCTTCGCTCCGTTTCAAGAAATTCGTTCCAGCGCTCCCAAAGGTGATCCATTGTGCGAAAGTAGTACGCGCGATCCCGGTTTTTCATCGCTTCCCAGTCCGGCTCTTTTTCATAACCGCCCATCAGCAGCCGCTGCCTTCGGGTGAGCCGTTCGGCCGGATGAGCACGGCGGCGGCAATATTTTGCTCGCACCTTTTCTTCGGGGACCCCCTCAAGAAGCGCGATGAACCTGAGCACCCCTCCGCTTTCGCCGCAAAACCAGCATTTGAACACCTGGCTTTGGGCGTTTAGCGAAAGGTAATACTTTCGGTTCTTTCCGGGTTTTGAGTCCTCCTGGCAGAACGGACATTTGCACAGCACTTCTTCGTTGTGCAGCGTCCTCGGATTGATGATGAGCTTATGTTTTTTTGCCACCTCCAGAATTTCAGGAAGCATTTTGCACCACCGCCCGAAGGATATCTTCCGGGCTGGGCGTTAGCTGCACCTGATCCCATTCTGGCTGAAGTGCGATTCGTTTTTGAACCGGCACGATCCGCTTTTTCGGCTCCCACCATTGCCAGCGCTCGTAGGCGGCAACCGCCTCATGAATGTGGCGGCATGTTCGCCCAAATCGGGATGCTGGGCAGTCGTGGCTGACGATCAATTCTCGGCCGGCCGGTTCACATCGAACCAGATACACGCCGTTTTGGGTGCGGGACGGAACGACGCAGATAAGCGCCGCTCCGTCCGTAAAGGCGATCATGCCGCATCACCCAACAGGCGGATAGATTTAACGATTTTGAACCCGTTTTCGATTTCCATGTTTACTTCAAACGTGGAATCGTTACGGATAGCATTAAAGGCATCCATCGTTTCCGGCGTTTTGGCAATCACGACTTCCACTTCGCCGGTGTTGACATTCGCAATTTTCAATTGAGCAAAGGTGACTCCGCCCGGCGATGTACCGACTTTGGCATCGACCAACCGATACACGCCCATCTTTCCTCCGCCGCTATTGGCCGTTTCAGGTTCAGGTTTCGGCTCCATTCCTTGCGGTTCCGGTTTGCCTTGTGTATTGACCGGCTCGGTAGGTTTAGAGGGCTGGGACCGGCGACTTTCTGCCTTCGTTTCCTGCTTAGATCCGGATTTGTTGAGTTGAACGGGCTCGTCCTCAATAACGATCCGTTGCGCACCTTCAACCGTCTCAATTTCGGATTCGTCCAGCATGCCAAGTCCGCAAATCGAAAGTGTGGCGCGGCGCTTTGCTTTGGTTTCTGCCTTCATGAGTGCATTCGCCAATTCCTCCGGTGTGAGCGGAATCATTTTTCCTGTCCAAACATAGCAGCCGTTTTTTTGAGTTTTTTTGTTGTATTGCTGGGGATCCCATACCATTTCCTTTTTCAAAAGGGGAACAGCTCCTATGGATTCGTCACATCGCCCGTCCGGCATGGTCGCACGTGCTGTCACACAGTAAACGTCTCCGATTCTTTCCCGACCTGTGATCGTGATGCTGATGTTATGGATTTTGCGAAGTTGATCAGTACAGTCTTTCTTGGCATAAAGAACCAATTTGCCGTCAAGCTCCAAGTAATCGAACGGCTTGGTCAGGGGATTCAGTCCGACTGATTCACAGACTTTGTTGTAATAAAACAACCGTTCCTGCGGAGTAAGCACCGACAGATCCCCCTGGATGACGACCTTCTCCAGGACGGACAAATCAACAGTCGGTTTTTCAGTTGGCAAGTTCGCGGTTGCCGTCGTCATCTTTTCTCCTTTCCCGCCGCAGGGCGTCCTGCGCTTGTTTTGCCCGCGCAGGGAGGCAGATTTTCAAAAAGAAAAAGCGTATCTACCCTTTGACAAGGGAAAGATACGCTTTTCAAAAATATTTCCTTTGATTTCAGGCTTGTCCACTTAGTTACTCGTTACCCGCCGCTGTTTCTTCTTGTTGATGGGGCCGCTTTTCATACAGCTTCTGCGCCAATTGAACCACAGTATTCATGGCTCCAATGTTCAAAATGACCTGCATATCGATCTGGTTCATTAACTCTGGTCGAATCGTTCCAACGTATTGATTCAACCATTCTCTGTTGACCGGACAAATTTGCGCAGTGCTCGCATAGCTGTCGTGTTCTAGAAATGGATGACCGTCTTTCGGGATCGGTACGTATGAAGCACGAATGAAGCGGCCTTCCTTCTGTGCTCTTTTCTTTTCCGCTTTTGCCGATGTGATTGGAATGACCAACGCCATCCTCGGATCAATGTCTGGAAAGTCGCTCGAGTGAAGAACGATCAGCCGATGCTCGCCATACAGAATAAAACTGGGCGGTGGAGTTAAGCTTGTCAGTTTCGGTTCCGGGATGTTCCCCTTAAAGACGAATCCTCGTTCGAAATAAACCGGCAAAGCTCGACACTCCCTCTCCAAAACAAAAAATCCACTTTCAATCAAGTGGATTTCGTTCTTAATCATCGAAAGTTTCTTTTTGCAGCGCCTTATCAATCCTCTCCTGCACTTCTTTTGGACGGCGTCCGTTCAGCCCGATGTAATCCCAAAACGAAACACCAAAACGTTTTTCAATGGCCTTCATCGCCTCATCGAATGAATCTTCGTCTTGCAATCGAGGCCGAGATAACGGAATTACTTTGGCCATGATTATTCCTCCAATTACTCCATCCAAACCCATTATACGAAAAATACTGTAGTTTGTTAATCACCCTTTCACCTTTTGATAATGATGAAAAAACAAAAAGCCGTTCCCACGTGGAATGACCAAACAAAGAATCGGCTTTAATTCCATTATCCGCTTCTTCAAAAGCGCACACGCGGTGCGCGAAAACTTTTACACGGTCCTCTCGGTACCGTGGCCCTCGTCTCCTGCACAATCGGAGAGTGTCGGGAAAAACTTTTGTCCCATCTTGCCCTGCTCTTTCATAGCGCCATCATCGCTACGAAGAGTGATGGGGAGGACCTTCCACTTCCTGTCCTTTCGGTACAGGCTCCCTTCCCGTATCGGATTGTGATGGTCAATCCACGGGCGAGGGAATCCCTTGTCTCCGGCTTAAATGGGGAGTATAGGGAGGTAAATATTGTATCCCCATTATACCCCCTTTCCGAAGAAAATGCAAGCATATGTTCGGCCCTGTGTTGTTGTTCTGTGATATTGTCAGGGTGTAACTGATCCGAGAAAATGTCAGTATGAGCAAGGAGCAGATCACCTTGACAAAGAACGAACTGAAACGCGTTATGGTCATTGAAAAATGGATCGACGGCCATCTCACGGAACAGGATGTTGCACGCAACCTGGGCATCAGTGTCCGTCAAGCGTATCGGCTCAAGGCCAAATATCGTCACGGAGGTGCACAAGCGATCGCACATGGGAATCGGGGCCGTAAGCCCGCTCATACCTTGGCCGATTCGCTTAAACAACGCGTGCAGCTCTTGTATCAGGAGCGCTACTTCGGAAGCAATGCCACCCACTTTGCCGAGCTGTTGGCCGAACACGAAAACATCCATTTAAGCGTCTCTTCGGTCCGCCGCATTCTGCTGGAAGGCCGCCTTCGTCCCGC
>LZRT01000107.1 GCA_002159075.1 Bacillus thermozeamaize | reverse complement strand
GTTCCTGCATTTTGCGTAAGTACTCGCGACGGCTTTGTAGAGACATTCTCACGTCACATCCCCTCAGTAAGATTTTGACGTGAGCGATCCACAATCCTTTCGGTAAGATTTTACCTGAGTGATCGCGAGCGGTTGTGAGCGGGGAAGGCTTTTTGTTATAATATATGGTGCCGTGCTAGACGGGGAGGTAGCGGTGCCCTGTGACCCGCAATCCGCTATAGCGGGGTTGAATTCCTGTTAGCGGTGCCTTCTCATTTGGGGTCTGACCTCTGCACGCAGTGTTGACAATCGGGTCTTGCGCAACGAACGGCCGTGAACCCCGTCAGGTCCGGGAGGAAGCAGCGGTAAGCGGTTTGGTTCGTGTGCCGCAAGGGCGCCTGATTCGAGCTGGCGACAGAGGTAACGCCCGGATGGGAGGTATCAATAACAGGTGCACGGCAAATTGCTGTCAAAAACCGTATTGGTTTAGCTTTGAAAGGGACACCCTGTTAGGGTGTTTTTTTGTATTTGACGCATTGGAAGCGCACGTTGGAGAAGTTCATTTCATATTTCAAAAATATCGAAAAAGAGGGTATTGCCTTTTTTTGTTGAATGGTAAACAATGAAATTGCTACATTTTTCTTTTCCGCATCTGAGGGGGTGACATCGTGACCTACATACTGCCGTATCCTGACCAGGAATCCGGCATGATCGATTACCTTCACATCATTCCCCATCCAGCTCTCTTGCTCGATCAGGTTGGCCGTGTGCTGGCGGCCAATCAGCTGTTTCTGGAGATGGGATTGCTCAGCCATGAGGACATAAGGGGAAAATATTACAATGATTTTTTTCAAGGCGTCCTTTCGTTTCCGGATTTTATCCAGGAATTGGAGAAAAAACATATCCAATATTCTTTGACTTTTCCGAATAGGTCGTCGAATAAGGTTGTGCGTTCCCATATCAGTCTGATCAAAGTGTTTTATCAGGCCTCCCTGCAGGGGTATGTCCTCATTGTCAACGAAATGGGGCAAGCCGGATGGCATCGTGTGTGGCCGCTTTTTTTGCAATCGCTTTACACCGATATGAACATGGGCCTCGTTTTGGTGGACAAGGAGTTGCGCATTCTCGGCATCAGTGAGATGGCCTGCCGCCTGTTCGGCGTCGAACGGGACGAGGTCAACTGGAGGTTGATGGATGAAGCCTTTCCAAATTTGCCCGATGAATTTCGTTTTCTCCACAAGACGGTGCAGGAGGGGCTTACCTTCCGCAACTACGCCACTTCCTGGACGATTCACGGAAGAACGTATGATTTGCTGGTGGATTCCTATCTGTTAACCAACGCTTGGGGTGAAGTGGAAGGGGCGTATATGACGTTGAAGGATGTCACCAACCTCCGGTCATTGGAGTACCAGGTGCAACGCAATGACCGCCTGGCCATGATCGGGCAAATCGCCGCCGGCACAGCCCATGAGATTCGCAATCCCTTGACCTCGATCAAAGGGTTTTTGCAAATGCTCAATCGTACTCTGGAAGAAAAGGGGATGTTTCGGGAAAAAGGGTATACCGATGTGATGCTGGCGGAATTGGAGCGGGTCAACCACCTGGTGAGTGAATTTCTGCTGCTCAGCAAGCATAAAGAGGTTCAGTACCGGCCTTTGCAAGTGGTGGATGTGTTGCGGGAGATCTTGCCGATCATCGAAACCCAGGCGCATCTGAATAATGTGGAAGTGTTGTTTCAAATCAAGCCCAATCTGCCGCTGGTGCGGGCTGACTCTGAGCTGCTGAAGCAGGTGTTCCTGAATATTGCCAAGAACGGCATTGAAGCGATGGAAGAAGGCGGCAAGCTGACCATCAGCCAGCGGCTGAATGAGGAAGAGCAGACGTTGTTGGTGGTGGTTCGGGACACTGGCCCGGGAATCCCCGCTTACGTGATGGACCGCATTTTTGACCCTTTTTTCACCACAAAGGAACATGGTACCGGGTTGGGGCTGTCCGTCTGCCAAAAAATCCTGCACGATATGGGCGGCAATCTCACCTTTTCGACCAAGGGGTATGGGACGACGTTTTACATCCACCTGCCTCTCGCTTAGGCTGCGCGATTTCGATATAATGAGGTGAGAAGCGAGAGGCGGGTGGTGCGGATGGCTTATTTGGCGTTATACCGGGCTTGGCGTCCGCAAACGTTTGCAGATGTGGTGGGCCAGGAACATGTCCGGCGTACGCTGCAGAATGCGTTGAGCGAGGGTCGCCTGGCTCATGCTTATCTGTTTAGCGGACCGCGTGGGACGGGGAAGACCAGCCTGGCCAAAATCTTGGCCAAGGCGGTCAATTGTCAGCACGGGCCGGCCCCGGAACCGTGCAATGAATGCGAGATATGCCGCCAGATCACGGAAGGACGCCTGCTGGATGTGATGGAGATTGACGCCGCTTCTCACCGCGGTGTGGAAGAGATACGGGAACTGCGGGAGAAGGTGAAATATGCGCCCACTGCTGTCCGGTTCAAGGTGTATATTATTGACGAAGTACATATGCTGACGACAGAGGCGTTCAACGCCTTGTTGAAGACGCTGGAAGAGCCGCCGGCCCATGTGTTGTTTATCCTTGCCACCACGGAGCCGCACAAAATCCCGGTGACCATTCTCTCCCGCTGCCAGCGGTTTGATTTTGCCCGCCTTCCCGCCCATCAGATCGCGGAACGCTTGCGCCAGATTGTCCAGGCCCATCAGGTGCAGGCCGATCCGGAAGCGCTGGCTGCCATTGCCTATCTGGCCGACGGGGGCATGCGTGACGCATTAAGCCTGTTGGATCAGGTCATTTCTTTTGCGGACGGGAGGGTGACGGAGGAAGAGGTTCTTTTCATCACCGGCGGGATCCCGCGCCATGAAATCCACCGGTTCTGGCAGGCCCTGATGGCCGAGGACCCGAGCACCCTGTTTGAATTGTCCAGGAAGTGGATTGAACAGGGAAAGGAACCGGGCAAGGTGCTGGAGTGGCTTTTTGAACACGGCCGGTTGCTGATGTTGGCCAAGGTGGCCCCGGGACTGGATGAGATCCGGGAGCGGCTGGGCAGCGATCCGCATTTGCGCAGGCTGGCGGAAGAGCTTCCGGTGGATGTGCTGATCGCCCAGTTGGAGATCCTCCGTTCGGCGGTACAAGAGTTGAAATGGGTGGAACAGCCGCGGATCTTTCTTGAGTTGACCATGCTCAAGCTGTGGCGTGCCAGCGCCGCCATGGAGAAACCGGCTGCACAACCCTCCGCTGCGTCTCAGTCCGTTTCCGCTCCCGACCGCCTGCTGCATGAGCTGATGCAAGAGGTGCAGAGGCTGCGGGAGCGTGTGCAGGCGCTGGAGGCGGAGCGGAAGCGGGAAGGGTTTACGCCTGCCACTGATCCTCCCCCGCAAGGTTCCCGTTCGGCGGACGTTCCGGCCAGGGAACATGTTCCGGCCAAGGAACAGGAACGCCAGAGAGCCATGCCGGAAAAGACGCCGAAGCCGGGAACACCCCAGCGGGCCGTTTTTCAGTTGCTCCGCAACGCCACCGCGGAGGCCACCCAGCGTGTGCAGGCGGCCTGGGATACGGTGCTCAAACAGGTCCGGCAAAAACGGATCTTCGTGCACGCTTGGCTGGTCGACGGGGAGGTGGCGGCGGCTTCTTCGGAGGCCATTCTGCTGGTTTTCAGGACGCCGATTCACCGGGAGACGACCGAAAAACCGGCCAACCGCCAGGTGATCGAAAGCGTGTTGCGCGACGTATTGGGCCAGCCCTCCACCTTTCTCACCCTGATGCAAGAGGAATGGGAAAAGCTGCAGGCGGAATTTCAGGAAAATCTGGCCCAGGAGGAATCATCCGCAGCCACTGCGGAGACGGCAGAGGAAGCGGAGGAGGATGAGGTGATTCGCAAGGCGCTGGAATGGTTCGGAGACTTGGTGGAGGTTAAGAGGCAAAAGTGACCGCATGACATCCTGGTTCCCATGGCACTTGGAACATCGCCATGACGAAAAGAAACGAAGCCATCAACAGGGCGGGGAGGTGAGCCGATGAAAAACCTGAATCAGATGATGAAACAGGTCAAGAAAATCCAGGCCCAGATGGAAAAGGCGCAGGAAGAACTGGCGCAAAAGACGTTTGAAGGAACGGCCGGCGGCGGTGTGGTCACCGTCATCGTCAACGGCAAAAAAGAGGTGCAGCAGGTTCTCCTCAAGCCCGAGGTGGTGGATCCCGAAGATCTGGAGATGCTGCAGGACCTGATTGTGGCTGCGACCAATGATGCATTGAAGAAGGTGGATGAGGTCATCGCCAGCGATTTGGGCAAGATCACGGGAGGATTCAACCTGCCGGGCCTGTTTTAGGCAGCCTTGAAAAAGGAACATGACAGAGGAGACGCCGATGGTTACTTATCCGCAAGCGATCGCCAAACTGATTGAGGGGTTTATGCGTTTGCCAGGCATTGGACCAAAAACTGCCCAACGCTTGGCTTTTTTTGTGCTGGGGATGGAGGAGAAGGATGTCCGGGAGCTGGCTGCGGCCTTGCTGGAGGTTAAGGAGAGCCTGCACGCCTGTTCCATTTGTTGTCACATTACGGATGTCGATCCTTGTCCCATCTGCCAGGACAAGCACCGGGACCGGTCCGTCATCTGTGTGGTCCAGGACCCGAAAGATGTCATCGCGATGGAGAGAACGCGGGAGTATCGCGGCCTGTATCACGTTTTGCACGGCGCGATCTCGCCGCTGGAAGGGGTAGGCCCGCAAGACATCCGGCTGGCGGAACTGCTCAAGCGGCTGGGTTCTTCGGAGGTGCAGGAGTTGATCCTGGCCACCAACCCCACGGTGGAAGGGGAGGCCACGGCCATGTACATCGCCCGCCTCGTCAAGCCCTTCGGGATTAAAATCACGCGGATTGCGCACGGGCTGCCGGTGGGAGCCGATCTGGAATATGCCGATGAGGTCACGTTGACCAAAGCCCTCGAAGGGCGGCGGGAAATCTGACAAAAATAAGACTGCTCAAAAAATTGGCCGAGCCAGTCATAATCCGTTCTCCCTTTGCTTACATACATAATAAATAAACGCAAAAGGGAGAGGGATGGCATGGAAGGATTTCCGGCCTCGGTTGGTTTGGATGACTGGACGGAGCAGGACAAAGAGCGCCTGATCCGGGAAATTGAGAAAGCCCACCGCGAATGGCTCATTGCACAGGAGATGCTCAATCAGGTGGACACGCCTGATTTAATCGATTACTCCATTTATTTCTTTAAGGCGGCGGAAGCCAAGTACATCTATTTGCACAAATTGGGCAAGGCCATTGGGCTGAAACTGTCTCATCCTGTCCAGTGGGAGGAAAGCTAGATGGCGGCAGGCAGCTGGTTGGCACTGTCGATCCTCGTGGTGACGGGGATTTTGCTGGTCGTGCCTGGCGCAAGGACGGGACTGCGTTGGGCGGCAAGAGGGGGGATTCAGATTGCGCTCGGGGCCTTGTTCCTGTTTCTGTTGAACACGGTTGGCGGCCTGTTTCAATTTCACCTACCCATCAATCTGTTCACTTCCGCAGTGGTCGGACTGTTGGGTCTGCCCGGCCTGGGCGCTCTTTTTGTCATCCAGTGGATGGTTGCGGGGTAGAGGCTGCCGGCCTTTACAAAACCTTTACAATTCGTTTATATCCCCTTAACAAAACGTTGTTATAGTGAACGTGTACATGATGGCACAAAAAAGATGAGGGGGAGACAAGGTGGTCAAGAGAACAGGCTGGCTGATCATGGTGTTTGCGCTCGCGTTTGCCTTGCTGGTGACGGGATGTGGTGCGGGAGGCGGAGGCGATACAGGAGGGAATGAACAGGGAGCAGGCGCCGGGGCAGAGGAGGAGAAGCTGAGCGGCACCATTCGTTTGGATGGTTCCAGCACCGTTTATCCGATCTCGCAGGCGGTGGCCGAGGATTTCATGGATGAGCATCCCGATGTCAACGTCACCGTCGGATTTTCCGGCACAGGCGGCGGTTTTAAGAAGTCGACGGCCGGTGAGATCGAAATCAGCAACGCCTCCAGGACGATCAAGGAAGAAGAGAAGGCCACAGCGGAGAAGAACGGTATTGAATTTATCGAGCTGAAAGTGGCCATCGACGGGCTGGCGGTCGTGGTCAACAAGGAGAATGACTTTGTCGATCATTTGACCGTAGAGGAACTGAAAAAAATCTGGGAGCCAAACAGCAAGGTGAAGTACTGGAGCGACGTCCGCAAAGAATGGCCGAAAGAGGAAATCAAACTGTACGGACCGGGTCACGATTCAGGAACGTTTGATTACTTTACCGAGGCGATTGTCGGTGAAGCAGGGGCCAGCCGCTCCGATTACACGGCCAGTGAGGACGACAACGTGCTCGTGACGGGAGTGACAGGCGACAAGTATTCGCTCGGCTACTTTGGGTATGCCTATTATCAGGCCAACCAGGACAATCTCAAGGTGGTGCCGATTGACGCAGGAAGCGGGCCGGTGCAACCGACGGAAGAGAATATCAACACAGGCAAGTATACGCCGCTTTCCCGCCCCCTGTACATCTACGTGAACAAGGAATTTTATCAGACGCGTCCGGAAGTGAAGGCGTTTGTCAAATATTACATGGATCATGTCAGCGACATCGCGCCAGAGGTGGGCTATATTCCGCTCCCGGATAGCGATTTGGCGCAGGAGAAGGCCAAACTCCAGTAGCCAACGGTCCGTGGATCTTTTATAATAGACAAAGATGTGGATAGCAAGTGTGGCGTTCCGCTCGCTGGAACGCCACTTTTCCTGTATGGATGCTATCCTTCATGGACTGACATGGACAAGCCTAGACAAGGAGTGGAAGTGATGGCCCGACCTCTTGCCACGCAGAGGAGACAGGACCGCTTTTGGGACAAGCTGATTCCCAAAATTTTTCTGATCCTAAGCATGGTGACGATTCTGACCACCGTCGGCATTATCTTGACGCTGGTGCTGGAGGTAACCAAGTTTTTCCAGGAAGTTTCGCTGCTGGAATTTCTAACCGACACGAAATGGACGCCATTGATTCAGCCGCAGCATTTCGGGATTTGGCCGCTCATCTGCGGCACTCTGCTGGTCACCGGGATTGCGGTGTTGATCGCGGTGCCGATTGGGCTGGGAAGCGCCATTTACCTGAGCGAATACGCCCCGGACGGGGTGCGCCGCACCTTGAAGCCGATTCTGGAAATCCTGGCGGGCATCCCGACCATTGTATACGGGTATTTTGCGTTGAATTTTCTCACGCAGGATGTGCTTAAGAAGATTTTTCCGGACATAGGCACCTTTAATGCCCTGAGCGCCGGGATCACGGTCGGAATCATGATCACGCCGATGATCTCCTCGCTGAGCGAGGATGCGATGTCGGCTGTCCCCCGCAGGCTTCGCGACGGCGCCTACGCCCTGGGGTCGACCCGCCTGGAGGTCGTCTTTCGCGTCGTGCTGCCGGCCGCCCTTTCCGGCATCATTTCATCTTTTGTCCTGGCCTTTTCGCGGGCGATCGGCGAGACGATGATTGTCACCGTGGCGGCCGGCTCGACGCCCAAGCTGACGCTCAATCCGCTGGAAAGCATTCAGACCATGACCGCCTACATCGTCCAGGTGGCAACGGGAGACATTTCGCACGGCGGGATCGAGTACAGTTCCGTCTTTGCCGTCGGCATGACGCTGTTTCTCTTTACGCTGGTGATGAATGTCCTTGCCCAGTACATTACGCGAAAGTTCCGGGAAGAGTACGATTAAACGGGAGGAGATGGGTGAATGGAGCTCTCCAAGGCGCGTTTCCGCCGTCGCAAGATGTGGAACAGGCTGGCGCATGGCTTGTTTTTTCTGGCCACGCTGGTCGGTGTCCTCGTTCTGGCCGTTCTTATCGCCGATACGATCCGGGACGGGTGGCGCCACTTGGATTGGCAATTCCTGAGCAGTTTTGCTTCCCGGCGCGCCGAAAAAGCGGGGATTCTGGCTGCGCTGGCAGGGACGTTATGGGTGATCGGCCTGACCATTCCGTTGGTGTTGGTGATCGGAGTGGCAACCGCCTTATTCCTGGAAGAATACCAGGGACAAAACCGCTGGGCCCGTTTTATCCAATTGAATATCAACAACCTGGCGGGAGTGCCTTCCATTATTTACGGGATTCTCGGCCTGGCCATCTTTGTCCGGTTTTTTCAATTGGGTTTTGTCGTTTTGGCCGCCACGCTGACGATGACGCTGTTGATCTTGCCGATTGTGATCGTCGCCGCCCAGGAGGCGATCCGGAGCGTGCCGCCTTCCTTGCGCCAGGCTTCGCTGGCTCTTGGAGCGACCAAATGGCAGACGATATCCCGCGTCGTGCTGCCGGCCGCCCTTCCAGGCATTCTGACCGGGTTCATTCTCGCGTTGTCACGGGCGATTGGCGAGACGGCGCCCCTGATCATGGTGGGGGCGGTGACGTACATCCGCAGCGTGCCGCAGGGGCTGATGGATGAGTATACCGTGCTGCCGATTCAAATCTACAACTGGGTGACCCTGCCGAATCTGGCGTTTCGCGAATTGGCGGCCGCGGCCATTCTCGTCCTGCTGGCCGTCCTGCTCCTGATGAATGCCATCGCCATCTTCATTCGCAACCGGTACCAGAATCGCTACTGATTCATCCAGACCAAGCTTAGGCATGAGGAGTGAATGGCGTGAATACAATGAATGAGGCGCATCCGATCGTCGATCCTGAGAAGGTGATCATCCGGGTCAGGCAGCTGAATCTGTATTACGGAGAGTACCATGCGTTGAAAAACATTTCCCTGGACATTGAGGAACATTCGGTGACCGCTTTGATCGGCCCCTCAGGATGCGGGAAATCCACCTTTTTGCGCACGCTCAACCGGATGAACGACATGATTAAAGGGGTTCGTATCGAGGGTGAAGTCCGTCTCCGGGATGTGGACATTTACAAGGAGACGACCGAGGTGGAGGAGTTGCGGACAAAAATCGGCATGGTCTTTCAGCAACCCAATCCTTTTCCCAAGAGCATTTACGACAATGTCGCCTATGGCCCGCACATTCACGGCATCCGCAACAAAAAGAAGCTGGACGAAATTGTCGAAAAGAGCTTGCGTCAGGCTGCCCTGTGGGATGAGGTGAAAGACAATCTCAAGCGTCCGGCCTATGGTCTGTCGGGAGGACAACAACAGCGGCTTTGTATCGCGCGGGCGCTGGCTGTCAACCCGGAAATTCTGCTGATGGATGAGCCCACTTCGGCGCTGGACCCGATCTCGACGGCGAAGATCGAGGACCTGGTGCGGGAATTGAGGCATGCTTATACCATTGTCATCGTGACGCACAATATGCAACAGGCGGCCCGCGTCTCGGATCGGACAGCCTTTTTTCTCAACGGGGAATTGATCGAGTATGACATGACGGAAAAAATTTTTACCAATCCGCGGGATCAGCGTACGGAAGATTATGTGACGGGGCGGTTCGGATAGGGCGATGAGTTTCGAAAGGAGGGTGTCAAACCGTGAGCCGGAGAGGTTTTCACGATGAGCTGGAGATGTTGCACCAGGAACTGTTGAAAATGGGTTCGCTGGTGGAAGAGGCGATCTACCTGTCGGTCAAATCGCTGGTGGAACGGGATGTCAAGCTGGCGGAGAAGGTGATTATGCAGGACGATCTGCTGGATCAGATGGAGCTGAAAATTGAGGAGAAGTGTCTGCAGCTGATGGCGTTGCAGCAGCCGATGGCGAAGGATTTGCGCCGCCTGGGAACGATGCTGAAAATTGTCACCGACCTGGAGCGGATGGCCGATCACGCGGTGGACATCGCCAAGGCGACCATCAAGTTGCAGCATGAGCCGTATCCCAAGCCGCTCATTGACATTCCGAAGATGGCGAGCATCGTCCAGGAAATGGTCCATGCATCCATTGAGGCTTATATCCGCCAGGATGAGGAGTTGGCCTACCAAACAGCCAAGAAGGATGACGAGGTGGACGCCCTTTTTAAACTGATCTTCAATGAACTTGTCGACGTGATGACCAATGATCGGTCAAAGACAACCGAGGGAACACAACTGCTGATGGTTGCCCAGTTTCTCGAGCGGATTGGCGATCACGCGACCAACCTCAACGAATGGGTGATTTACATGGTCACGGGTCAGATTCCGGAGCTGAACAAGTAGCTTCCTGGAACGTACGAACGGCCTGATGAAAGGCAGAGATCAGCGGGTGTTTGCGCCGGGACTGGAGGTAGGCGATACAAAAGCAGCGCTGAAACACCGGCTCAAAGTTCAGAATCTGAATCCGGCCTGCCGCGGCGGCAGGTTGGGCGGCCAGTCCGGAAACGAAGGACAGGCCCATTCCCGATTCGACAGCGGCAATCACCGCCTCGGTATTTCCCAATTCGGCGATCACGCGCAGTTGGTGAAGCGGTACACCCTGTCCCCGTAAGCTCCTCTCCATGACTTCACGGGTTCCCGATCCCTCCTCGCGCAACAGGAAGGGCTGCCTTTTGAGCCATTCGATGGTGATGACGGAAGGAACCTCCCACTGTTTTGAGGCGATCAGGACCAGCGTATCGTCAGCAATGGCGTCCACGACCAGCCTTGTGTCCTCCTGATTCAGCGAGCAGCCGATGAAGCAGAGATCGACCTGCCTGTTGATCATCTTGTGCAGCATTTCCCGGGAGTCCCCGATTTGCAATTTGATCTCGACGAGAGGATGTTGTTTGACAAACAGGCTCATCCACCGGGGGATGAGATAGGTTCCGGGAATGGTGCTTGCCCCGATGTGCAGGGTGCCAGCCAATTTGCCTTGCATCGCCCGGGTTGTCTCAGCCAACTCTTCCCAGATCGCGAGCAACTGTTTTCCTTTTTCGTAGGCCAGCCGTCCGGCCGGTGTGAGCCCGACGCCGGGTGCGGATCGATCCAGCAAGGGGCTTCCCAGTTCCTCTTCCAGGGTTTTGATTTGCTGGCTGACGGCCGGTTGCGTGAGTCCCATGCTGTCGGCCGCTTCGGAGAAACTCCCCTTCTCGACCACCAGGGTAAAGGCTCGGATGCGCTTGAGATTCATCGCGTTCACCTTTTCTTGGATCGTTTCTATGCGTCATTGTATCAAACATTTCCTGGGAAATCGAAGGAAATATCGACACCTTTTCCGGCAGACTGTCATATGCTGCTGTTTAAGAACGTCAGGATGTGGATCGATTGTGTATAAAACATGGAACTGTTGTAAAAAATCAGGAATAGGGATTGGGATTTTCAATTGTCAAGTCTCTCGGAAAAGGTGTGACTGGAAACATGGGCCAAAAGGTGCTTTGCGTCATTTGCCAACAACCTCATCCACACGGCATGTTCCTGCTGGACATGTATATCTGTCCCCATTGTGAACAAGCGATGTTGGCCACGGAGGCAGATGATCCGGGGTATCACTTTTTTGTCGAACGCCTGAAAGCAGGCTGGTTGAAAAAGAAAGCGGTGCGCGCTTCTGTGTAATTTCCCCTTCCGTGAGGAAGGGGATTTTTTTGCGCATCTGGAGGATGAGTCAGCGTTTGCGCTATGATAGAAGCAACGAGATCAAGCGGGTGGGTTATGCGCGATGAAAACGGATGGCGTGAAAAATCCCGATGATCGGGCTGACCGGCGGCCCAAGCAAGGAAGGGCGCCGTTGTTTGAGGCGTTGCAGCGTCATATTGCCCGCAAGCCGTTGTCCTTTCATGTTCCGGGACACCGCGGCGGAGATCGGTTTGACGAGGAGGGAAGCAAGTTTTTCGCCTCCTTGCTGCCCATTGATCTGACCGAACTGAGCGGCCTGGATGATCTCCATCAGCCGCAAGGTGCCATCGCCGAAGCGCAGCAATTGGCCGCGGAAGTCTTTGGCGCGGAGGAAACCTTTTTTCTCGTCGGCGGCAGCACGGCCGGCAATCTGGCGATGGTCCTGGCTGCCTGCCGGCCAGGGGACAAGCTGCTGGTCGGCCGCGATGCGCATCGTTCCGTCTTTCACGCGTGCATGCTTGCCGGTGCCAAGGTGGTTCCGCTCATGCCCAAGGTCCACCCGGCGTTCGCTGTCCCGTGCGGCGTGGATTTGGCGACGGTCCGGCAGGGGCTGGCCAGGCACCCCGACGCCAGAGCGGTCCTTTTGACCAACCCCAACTATTACGGCATGGGGCGGAATTTGGCGGCGATCGCCGAGGCGGTGCATGCGCACGGCATTCCGCTGTTGGTGGATGAAGCGCATGGGGCGCATTTTTCCTTTCATCCGTCCTTGCCGCCGACGGCGCTGTCGGCAGGTGCGGACGGGGTGGTACAGTCGGCGCACAAGACGCTTCCAGCCCTGACGATGGGGGCTTTCCTTCACCTGCAAGGTGCGCGGCTGAGCAGATGGAAAGTGCGGCAGGCGTTGGCGATGGTGCAAACGTCCAGTCCTTCGTATCCGGTGCTGGCTTCCCTGGACTTGGCCCGGCGCTGGATGGTCTCTCAGGGGTCCGACCGGCTGGGCCGGCTGTTGGATGCCGCATCGCGCCTGCAGGAGCGGCTGCGGCGGCGGGGATGGCGGGTTCCGGAGGCAAACAGCCCCTTTTATGATTGGACGGATCCGCTGCGGCTGCTCTTGCACCATCCGGATATTTCGGGTTATCAGGTGGCCGAACGGCTGGAAGCGGAAGCGGTGTTCCCGGAACTGGCGGATCCGCTCCAGGTGGTTTGTGTGGTGACGGCCGCCAACCGGGAGGAGGATCTGGAGAGGCTGGCGGATGTGCTTGCCTCCATTGACCGCCGGCCTGCCCACGGGAAGGCGGGAACGGCTGCGGCGGAGCTGGCCGCGCGATGGCAAGAGGTGTATGGAGAAAACGAGCTGGATCTGAGCGGCTGGATGCACCGGGAACGGGAACAGGTTCGGTGGACAGCGGCAGGCGGCCGGCGGTCGGCCGGGATGGTGGTGCCCTATCCGCCCGGCATTCCGCTTTTGCTTCCCGGAGAGGAGATCCGGGATTGCCATCTGGCATTGCTGGACATTTATCAAAAACTGGGTGCTCATGTACAGGGCCTGCTGTCCGGAGAGCTGAGCGTGATCCGCGAGTGAGGCATCCTGTAAAACAAAGGAGCGTAAAACAAAAAGCGGTGCAGGAGGTTTGCGTGGTGGGAGAGCGGCAAGGTGCGAAGTTGCAAGGCGTCTTGATCACCTTTGAAGGTCCGGACGGCGCCGGAAAGACGACCCAGTTGCAGAGAGTGAGCCGGTTTTTGCGCGAACGCGGCGTAGACGTGGAAGTCACCCGGGAACCGGGCGGCACGCCGCTGGGCGAGGCGATTCGCCAGTGGCTTCTTTCGCCGCCGGGGGATGCGGGACAGGAGATGGCTTTTGAGACGGAGGTGCTCCTGTACGCCGCTTCGCGGGCGCAACACGTGAGAGAACGGCTTTTGCCGGCCCTTCGCGCAGGCAAGGTGGTGTTATGTGATCGCTATGTGGATGCCAGTTACGCTTATCAGGCGTACGGGAACCAGCTTCCCCTCCAATGGGTGGAAGAAGTGAACCGGCTGGCTGTCCAAGAGGTGATGCCGACGCGGACCTACCTTCTGGATCTTCCCGTCGAGCTGGCCCGCCGGCGTCTCAAGCGGCGCGAGGGTGAAGGGATGGACCGGATCGAACGCCGCGGCGAGGCTTACCATCAGCGCGTCAGGGAAGGATTTTTGACCATTGCCCGGCATGAGCCTGAACGTATCCTGGTCATCGATGCGTCCGCTTCGGAGGAAGAGGTGGCAAGGCGGATTCTGGATGATCTGAGGGAGATTTTGCGTGACCGGCTGACGGGCTCGAGGTAACCCAGTTCTGTTTGGAGGGGAGCGCATGAAGCTGGTACTTGCGGTCGTTCAAAACAAGGACAGCGCCAAATTGTCGCAGGCCCTGGTCAAACAGGGGATCCGGGCCACCCGGCTGGCCAGCACGGGGGGATTTCTGCGGACGGGCAATACCACGTTTTTGATCGGGGTAGACGATCGCCAGGTGGATGAGGTATTGCGGTTGATCCGGGAACACTGTCATGCCCGGCAGCAGGTGATGACTTCCATGTCTTCCGCCACGGCTCACCTGGGCACCGATCTGCCTTTTCCGGTCGAGGTGCAGGTCGGCGGTGCGACGGTATTCGTGCTTGATGTGAATGCGTATTACCATTTTTAGCCGGTGATGAAGGGGAGAGGTGGATGGAAATCTCTTTTCGTCCGGAAAAAGCCCGGGAAAAACTTCCCGGAAGAGGGGGGGCCCCCCTGTCACAGGTTGCCGGGGGTGAGCGGTTTGCTTCCCTGCTCCAGCACAAGCTGCAGGCCGGACAATCCCTGGAGGAGCAGCTGTTGGCGATTGATGAGCAGGCCAACCGCCTGGCGACGCTGAGGACGATGGAGGAGCTGGTCCGTTACCGGGAACGGGTCAAGGCCTTTTTGCAGACGGTGCTTCAAAGAGCCCTGGCGGTGGAGACGGTACAGGTGCAAGAGCGGCGCCGGATCCGGCAATACCGTCTTGTTCAGCAGGTGGATGAGTTGCTGCTCAAACTGGCTTCCGAAGTGTTGGAAAAAGAGATTCCGCGTCTGGCCATTCTCTCCCGTCTGGATCAGATACGCGGACTTCTGGTCAATCTCAGCACCTGAGCGCGCCTTGTGAGGAGGGGATGAAGATGGGGATGATGGCCATTCCGGGACTGGAAGGCATTGCGAGCCGGCTGTTGCGGCAAGTGGCCCGCCGCCAGTTGTCGCATGCCTACCTTTTTACAGGACCCAGGCATCGGGAGAAGCTGGAGCTGGCGCGTGGTTTGGCCAAAGCGCTCAATTGTGCCAGCCCCGATGAGCATGGCGACAGTTGCGACCGTTGTGCCCATTGCAGGCGGATTGATCACGGGAACTTTCTCGATTTTCAAGTGGTGGAACCGGAAGGGGAGAGCATGAAAATCGATCAGATCCGGTCGCTGCAGCAGTTTCTCGCCGTGCGATCGCACGAGGCGGAATGGAAGGTATACGTGTTGTGCGGGGCGGAAAGCCTGACTGTCCAGGCAGCCAACAGCCTCCTCAAAATGATCGAGGAGCCGCCTTCGCCGTCTGTCGCCATCCTGCTTGCCGGGCACCGGGGACAGCTTTTGACGACGGTGGCCTCCCGCTGCCAGGAGGTGGCTTTTCCTCCCCTGTCGCCGCAGGAGCTTGCGGAACAACTGCAGCAGTCCGGAATACAGCCCGCTTACGCCCGGATCCTTTCCCGCCTGGAGGTGGAGCCGGAGCAGGCCAAGACATTGGTGGAAGGAGAAGGGTTTGCAGAGGCTTTAAACCTGGTGATACAATGGGGAGAAGAAGTGATTCGCCATCCCGTGAAGGCAACGAGAACATTGCAAGCACTTTTTCAGTCAGGCCGGGACAAATGGGTACTCGGCCTTCTGATCCTTTGGATGCGTGATTTGTTGCTTGTGCAACTGCAGCAGGAAGAAGGGCTGGCGTTTGTGGAGCGCCGCTCCCAGCTGGTTCAGCAGGCGGGGCAGTGGCCACAGGAGAAGCTGCTCTTTTTTCTCGAACGTTTCTTTGGACTTCAGCGGCAGAAAAAGATGAATCTCAATCTCCAGCTGGCTGTGGAGGAGATCATCTTCTCTTCATGGCAGAAGTGATTCTTTTCTTCATGGCAGAAGGGATCAAGATAGAAGGGGAATGCGGCAGCGCCAAACCAATCGCGGAGGAGGTGAGCCGATGGTTGAAGTGGTCGGTGTCCGGTTTAAGAAGGCGGGCAAGATCTACTACTTTGATCCGGACGGGTGGCCGGTGCAAAAACAGGATTTCGTGATCGTGGAAACGGCGCGGGGCATTGAATATGGACAGGTGATCATCGGGATCAAGCAGGTCACGGAGGAGGAAGTGGTTCAGCCGCTCAAGAAGGTCCTCCGGATTGCCACGGAGGAGGATGCGAAACAGGTGGCGGCCAACCGGGCGGCGGCCAGAGAAGCCTTTGACATTTGTCTCGAAAAAATCCAGAAGCACGGGCTGCCGATGAAACTGGTGGATGTGGAATACACCTTTGATCGGAACAAGATCATTTTTTATTTTACGGCTGATGGCCGGGTCGATTTTCGTGAGCTGGTCAAGGATTTGGCCAGCGTGTTTCGAACGCGTATTGAACTCCGGCAGATTGGCGTCCGGGATGAGGCCAAGATGCTGGGCGGCATCGGCCCGTGCGGCCGGCCCTTGTGTTGCTCCACCTTTTTGGGGGATTTTGAACCTGTTTCCATCAAAATGGCCAAGGATCAAAATTTGTCCTTAAACCCTGCCAAAATCTCCGGTCTCTGTGGGCGCCTGATGTGCTGTCTGAAATTCGAAAACGACTATTACGAACAGGTCAAAGAACGGCTCCCCGATCTGGGCAGCATTGTCGAGACGCCTGTCGGTGAAGGAAAGGTAGTGACCGTGCACATTCTGGAGGAACTGGTCAAGGTGCATCTTTTCGATTCCGCCAAGGTGCTGACGTTCCATCTGGATGAGGTGCGGCAGATCGTGGAGGCCTAGTTTTCGGAGCAACGGAGGTGGGAAGTGTGGACAAGTGGGAACTTCTCTCCAAGCTGTCTCGGTTCGAGGAAAAGTTGGACGACATGTACGGACAATGGCGGATGTTCGTCAGCGAGATGAAGGCACTGCTGGAAGAAAATCAGCAGCTGCAAATGGAAAATCGCCACCTCCGGGAATATGTCGAACGCTACCGGCTGGCTGAGGAACAGCCCGCGGTTGCGGAAAAACGCAAAACGTCCCGGCGCCGGATGCCGGTCAGCGAAGGCTATGACAATTTGGCCCGCCTGTACTATCAGGGGTTTCATATTTGCAATGTCCATTATGGCAGCGTGCGCAACGGGGCGGAAGAGGACTGTCTCTTTTGCCTGACGTTTTTGAACAAGGCTTCGCAAGCCGGTCATGCCATCAGGAAGGGTTCGGAAGATGAAGACGCAGCGGAGTTTTGAAGAAGGAGGACGGGGACGCCTTTATTTGGTGGCCACGCCCATCGGCAACCTGCAGGATATGACCTTGCGCGGGCTGGAAACGCTGAAGACCGTGGATGTGATCGCCTGCGAAGATACGCGCCGGACGCGAAAATTGCTCAGTCATTTCGGGATCCGCACCCCTTTTACGAGCTATCATGAACACAACCAAAAGAAACAGGGGGAGCGGATCCTGGCCTGGTTGCGGGAAGGCAAGCAGGTGGCGCTGGTCAGCGATGCCGGCACGCCGCTTTTGTCCGATCCGGGTGAGGCGTTGGTGCGGGAGGCGATCGAAGAGGGGTTTCCCGTGGTGAGCATTCCGGGAGCCAATGCGGCATTGAGCGCCCTGGTCGTCTCGGGACTGCCGGCAAAACGGTTTACTTTTCTCGGTTTTCTGCCGCGTCAGGAGAAGGCGCTGCGGGAGGAGCTGAGGCGCTTGCGTCAGGCGCCCGAAACGCTGATCCTCTATGAGGCGCCGCACCGGTTGGCCAGGTTGTTGGAGATGGCCATTGAGGAGCTGGGCGACCGGCCGGCGGTGCTGGCGCGTGAGCTGACCAAAAGGTACGAGGAAATCGTCCGCGGTTCGCTGTCGGAATGCCGCAGATGGCTGGAGGAGGCAGAAGTCCGCGGGGAGTTTACCGTGTTGATCGCAGGATCTGGCCAGGGGGTGGAGCCTGAAGGGACGCATGGCGGTGAGGAGACCCCTTGTTGGGAAGAATGGGACATCCCGGAGCATGTGGAGGCTTACCAGCGGCAGGGGATGGCGCGCATGGAGGCCATCAAGCGGGTGGCCCGGGAGCGCGGGGTGCCGAAACGGGAAATTTACCGGCTCGTACACCGGCAGACGAAATAATTAAAAAGACACTCTGCATGCCGGCAGAATGTCTGAACCAAGAGGTTTTGCTCATGTGGTGTTGGCGGTGTCAGTCGTTTTGGCTGGTTAATTCCTCAAGGCAGTTTTTGCAGACGATTTTTTCCTTGAAATGGATCACGTTTTCCGCATTGCCGCAGAAGATGCAGGCGGGTTCGTATTTTTTCAGGATGATCCGTTCCCCGTCGACATAAATTTCCAGCGAATCCCTTTCTGAGATGCGCAATGTCCGGCGCAGTTCGATGGGGATCACAACACGGCCCAGTTCATCCACCTTGCGCACGATTCCGGTTGATTTAAGCATATTTCTCCATCTCCCTGTATCTTATCTAAAGTGTCCAACAAATCAGAATCGTCTTCTCCATATGGTTAGTTGTAGTTGTAAATAATACCATAGTTTGCCATTCGTGTCAATTCAGCGCGCCCCCTTTGCTTGACATGCTTTTAAGGGATTTGTCATAATTTGGAGGAAAGCGCAGCAAGGTGCGAAGCAAGCACTTGAATGCCGATGAAAGGAGTCAAGGGTTTGGATGGAACGGCCCACCTTTTATATCACGACACCGATCTATTATCCGAATGACAACCTCCATATAGGTCATTCCTACACGACCGTTGCGGCGGATGCGATGGCGCGTTACAAGCGCCTGCGCGGGTATGACGTGTTTTACCTGACCGGAACGGATGAACACGGTCAAAAGCTGCAGCGGCGCGCCCAGGAGGAGGGCAAGTCGCCTCTGGAGCTGATCGATCCGATTGTCGACTGGATCAAGGATCTTTGGGCCAAGCTGGATATTTCTTACGACGATTACATTCGGACGACGGAACCGCGTCACACGAAAGTGGTGCAAAAGATCTTCCAGAAGCTTTTGGATCAAGGGGACATCTATCTGGGCCATTACGAGGGGTATTATTGCGTGCCTTGCGAATCTTTCTGGACGGAATTCCAAGCCAGGCAAGGGGATACGTACCGCTGCCCCGACTGTGAACGGGAAGTCAGCCTGGTGCGCGAGGAGAGCTACTTCTTCCGCCTTTCCAAATACCAGGACCAGCTGTTGCGATACATCGAGGAACACCCGGAGTTCATCCAGCCGGAGTCGCGGCGCAATGAGATGATCAACAATTTTCTCAAACCGGGACTTGAGGACCTGAGCGTTTCCAGGACCTCGTTCGACTGGGGGATTCCGGTGCCGGGCGATCCGAAGCACGTGATCTACGTCTGGCTGGACGCGTTGACCAATTATATCACGGCGCTCGGATATCTCTCCGATGATCCTGAGAAACGGGCTCGTTTTGAGAGGTTCTGGCCGGCGGATGCCCACCTGATCGGGAAGGACATTGTCCGTTTCCATGCCATTTACTGGCCCATTTTTCTCATGGCGCTGGGCCTTCCGCTGCCCAAGAAGGTGTATGGACACGGCTTTTTCATGATGCCGGACGGGAAGATGTCAAAGTCCAAGGGCAATGTGATCGAT
Organism: Bacillus thermozeamaize; assembly: GCA_002159075.1. Lineage (NCBI taxonomy): Bacteria > Bacillati > Bacillota > Bacilli > Caryophanales > Bacillaceae > Bacillus > Bacillus thermozeamaize. The sequence goes on along the minus strand of LZRT01000107.1, from coordinate 36,067 downwards.
CCGAAATTTCTCATTGACCGGTATGGTTCAGACGCGATCCGGTATTTCCTGTTGCGCGAGATCCCGTTTGGCCAGGATGGCGTCTTTACGCCGGAGTCGTTCATTCAGCGGCTGAATTTCGATCTGGCCAATGATCTGGGCAACCTGGTCAGCCGCACGACGGCGATGGTGGAAAAGTACTTTGCCGGTGTGGTTCCCAGCCCTACGGCGCCGGAGGAGCTGGATGCGCAGCTTGCGCAATTGGCGCAAGATGTGGTGACGAACATGGAAAACGCGATGGAAGAAATGCAGTTCAGCAACGCCCTGGCCCACATCTGGCAGCTGGTTGGCCGGCTGAACAAATACATTGATGAAACCGAACCGTGGAATCTCGCCAAGGCGCCGGAGAAGCGGGGACGCCTTGGGACGGTCATGTACAATTTGCTGGAAGGCATTCGCATCGTCTCGATTCTGATACAGCCGTTCATGACCCGCACGCCCGCCAAGATCTGGCGGCAGCTGGGGATCGCCGATCAGCCGGAATTGCTCGCCTGGGAAACCTGCAAAACATGGGGGCTGATGCCGGCGGGCGCCTACGTGCACAAGGGAGAGCCGATCTTCCCTCGTCTCGACATGCAGCGGGAGATTCAGGTGATTGACGAATCCACCGCGGCTGCCCGCAAGCGCGTCGCGGAAAACCTGCGGATCAAAGAGGCGGCGCAGCAAGAGACAGAAGCGGCGTCCCCGGAAGAGAAAGCGGCTGAGCAGACGAAACAGGCGCAAAACGTGCCGGAGCAGCACTTGCCTGAGATGATCACCATTGACGACTTCCGCCGGGTCGATCTGCGGGTGGCCGAAGTGGTGGCGGCAGAGCGGATCCCCAAGGCGGACAAGCTGCTCAAATTGCAACTGGATCTGGGCACGGAACAGCGGCAGGTGGTGTCGGGCATCGCGGAGCACTATGAACCGGAAGCCCTCATCGGCAAGAAGGTGCTCTGTGTGACCAACCTGAAGCCGGTCAAGCTGCGGGGCGAGATGTCCTACGGGATGATCCTGGCCGCCTCCGAAGGCGGGCGCCTGGTCCTGACCACCGTCTCCGGAGAGATTCCAAACGGAACGCGGGTGACGTGATGAACCTGATTGACACGCATGCGCATCTGGATGATCGGAAGTTTGCGGCCGATTTGCCGGAGGTCATCGCACGGGCGCAGGCGGCCGGGGTGCGGAAGATTGTCAACATCGGCTACAACCGCGAGAGTATCCGGACGACGCTGGAACTTGCGCATACTTATCCGTTTGTCTACGCGGCGATTGGCTGCCATCCGACCGATGCGGCGGAATATGATGATGAACTGGAGGCCTGGCTGGCTCACCTGGTTCGACAGGAAGAGAAGGTGGTGGCCATCGGTGAAGTGGGGCTGGACTACCACTGGGATACGGTGCCCAGAGAAGTCCAGCATCAGGTGTTCCGCCGTCAGATTGCGCTGGCCCGGCGGCTTGGGGTGCCGCTGGTGATACATAACCGGGAAGCGGATGAGGATACGGTACGGATTCTGGAAGAAGAGGGAGCGGCCGAAGTCGGCGGCGTCATGCATTGTTTTGCCGGCGATTGGGAGATGGCCAAACGCTGCCTGAACATGAATTTCTACATCGGTCTTGGAGGATTGGTGACGTTTAAGAATGCGCCAAACGCGAAAGAGGTGGCCCGGCGGGTCCCCCTGGATCGCCTCCTCCTTGAAACAGATGCTCCCTATCTGGCGCCGGTTCCCCACCGGGGCAAGCGAAACGAAAGCGGCTTTGTCTTGCACGTGGCAGAGACCATCGCCCAGCTGCGTGGCATGACTGTGGAAGCGCTGGCAGAGGCGACCACGGTCAATGCCGAGCGTCTGCTGGGGCTTTAAGGAGCACCGCCGAGTTCAGGTGGTGCTTTTATCCCTTTTTAGGAGCCTGGGAAGATGTTGAAAGAAATCATTGTCGTCGAAGGAAGAAATGACACGATTGCCGTTCAGCGGGCGGTGGAGGCGGAGACGATCGAAACCGGCGGTTCGGCCCTTTCAGCGGCGGTGCTCCGGCAGATCGCCCTGGCGCAACAGCGGCGGGGCGTGATCATTCTGACTGACCCGGATGTGGTGGGTGAACGGCTGCGCCGGGAGATTTCAGCGGCCGTGCCCGGTTGCAAACAGGCCTTTCTCACCCGCAAGGAAGCGGCGAAAGATGGCGACATCGGCGTGGAACATGCCTCCCCTGAAGCGATTCGCCGGGCTTTGGAGCGAGCCCGCAGTGTCCAGTGGGAACCCGTCCGGCACCTTTCTTGGGAGGAGTATGCCGCATGGGGGCTGGCCGGCAGCGCTTCCGCCAAGAGGCTTCGCGTCCAATTGGGAGAGAAACTGGGCATCGGCTACGGAAACGCGCAACAAATGTATAAAAAGCTGCAACGGTTTCAAATTACGAGCGAGGAGTTTCAGCAGGCCATGTTGGAGCTGCTCGGGGAGGTTGGAGGTGCCCTGGATGAAGCGTCCGATCGTGACGCCCAGCCGGACGAAAGCGGTTCAGGCTGAACGGAATTTTACCTTTAAAAAAAGCCTCGGCCAGCATTTTCTGGTCGATCCCAATATCCTTCGGAAGATCGTGGCAGCGGCGGCGCCGGATCCTTCCACAGGCTTCCTGGAGGTCGGACCCGGTTTCGGGGCGTTAACCGAGGCGCTGGCGGAGAAGGCGGGCAAAGTGGTGGCGGTGGAGGTGGACGAGCGCTTGATCCCGATCCTGGAGGAACAACTGGCATCCTATTCCAATGTCATGCTGATCCAGGATGACATCCTCCGGTGCGATCTCCGGCAACTGGCCGCTCATTTTGCAGGCTGTTCCGCCTGGAAAGTGGTAGCCAATTTGCCATATTATATTACCACCCCAATTCTTGTAAAGTTCTTGGAATTTGCATCATCATCTGTTACGATGAAAGAGAACGGTTCGCTTGCGATGAGCGAAATGATCTTGATGATGCAAAAAGAGGTGGCGGAGCGTCTGACAGCGGCGCCCGGCAGCAAAGCGTATGGATCCTTGAGCGTATTTGCGCAGTATCACGCTGAGATCCGATGGGTGTGCGATGTCCCGAAAAACGCCTTTATGCCGCCGCCCAACGTCATGTCCCAGGTCATCCGCCTTGCTGTCCGCAATCAGCCGCCGGTGGCGGTTTCCGATCCGGATTGGTTTTTCCAGGTCGTACGGGCTGCTTTTTCCAGGCGGCGCAAAACCTTGTTGAACAATTTGATGGCGCTTTTTCCCGGGGGTTCAAAAGACGGGTTGGCGGAAGCGTTGCGAAGTCTCGGAGTGCAGCCGGAGCGGCGTGCAGAAACGCTGAGCCTCCAGGAGTTTGCCAAGCTGAGTGAGTACTTTTCCGGATGGGATGGAAAACTGGTCTAGGGAGGAACCTCGGTTGAATTTTGTCAGCCCGAGCAAAGGAAAAATGTCTTTGGCGGACGTTCTTGCCGATATGCAAAGCTATGTCCAGCAGGATCCGCATTCGGAATACAAGATTGTCATTGGCACCGATTCCCAACGGCACGGCGGCCTCACGCAATTTGTGACGGCCATTGTGATTCACCGTGTCGGCCGCGGTGCCCGTTTTTATTATACGAAGCGGATTGGCCACAGCGTTTACGCTTTGCGGCAGCGCATCTACATGGAAACGCAGTTCAGCCTGGAAGTGGTCGAGGCGATGCAGGCGTTGGGCCTGTCGCAAAGTTACAAAGGCTTGCCGGTAGAGATTCACATTGACGTGGGTCAGGATGGCGCGACCCGCAAGTTGATCCAGGAGGTGGTCGGCTGGGTCACCTCCGTAGGGTATACCGCCAAGATCAAGCCGTTTGCCTTTGGGGCGAGCGCTGTGGCGGATCGCTTCAGCAAAACGCACGTCGGCAGCTAAAAAATCCTGCGCGGACCATGCCCCTCTCAACGCTTGCTGCATAGGTTATAGAAAGCGAGGGGGGAGAAGGGGTTGCTGTTTCAACCTGGAGACAAGGTGACGCGCAAGTCATACCAGCATGACGTCGTGTTTGTGATTAAGGAGGTTCACCCGGGACGGCGCGAAGCGGTGCTGAAAGGGTTTGATGTGCGCCTGATTGCAGATGCCCCGCTGGATGATTTGCAGCACATCAGTGAAGAAGCGCTTGCCGAACGCCATCAGCAGCTGAAGATCCTGGAGGAGGAATCGCTCCGGCTGATTCATCAGGATCGCCATTGGCTTGCGGAAAAAAGTGACTGGTATGAGCGTGAAGGAGTATTGCCGGAAGAGGTAAAAAAAAAATTACTTTGAGCACCCGGCCAAGGTGTTGCATCTGGATGGGGATTCCGATTATTTGAAGAAATGCCTCAACTTGTATAAACGATTGTCTGTCCCCGTCGTAGGGGTGCACCTCCGGGAAGCGGAGATGGCGGCCTCGGTCGGTTCGCTCCTGGCCAAAGTGACCCCTGACATTCTCATCCTCACGGGTCACGACGGGCTGATTAAGCGGCAGGGAAGCGTTCACTCGCTGGCAAACTACCGCCATTCAGCCCATTATGCCGAGGCTGTCAAAGCGGCGCGCCGGTACGAAAAACACCTGGACGGGCTGGTGATTTTCGCCGGTGGCTGCCAATCCCATTTTGAGGCGCTCCTCGAGGCGGGAGCCAATTTTGCCAGTTCGCCAGGCCGCATCATGATTCACACTTATGACCCCGTTTTTGTCGCCCAGATGATCGCCTATACCCCCATCGGAGAAACAGTGGATGTGATGGAGGTGGCGAAACGAACCATCACCGGCATTGAAGGGATAGGCGGGCTGGAGACGCGGGGAGGCTATCGGCGGGGGATGCCCCATTCCTTGGAGAACGAATCACCTCAGATAATGGAAAAAAGTGATTGACAAGAGAAAACGGGTTTTGTTATAATTCATCATTTTTGACATCTGAATCAATTTATGTTATACTGTTTTAGGAATTCGTGCGGGAATTCTAAATTTCTGGGTTCCAAGGGAGTGGGTAATTCGTGGCCAATCCTGCCTTGATGGAGATTAAACGGGTATTGGATGCTCATCTTGGCGAAAAAGTGATGATCCGTGCCAATGGCGGCCGGAAGCGGACGATTGAACGGAGCGGCGTGCTGGAAGAAACCTATCCTTCCGTGTTCACCATCCGGCTGGATCAGGAAAGCAACTCACCGAAGCGCGTCTCTTACAGTTATGCGGATGTATTGACGGAAACGGTGGAGCTTACGATCTGCAGAGACAACGACGAATACGTGCGGATTCAATATAAACAGGTGAAACAATAACCAGCAGCAGTAGAACTTGGTTCTACTGCTGCTGCTTTTTTTGGCGGGAACGGGGCAAACTATCCTTGCCCCTGCAACGGGGCGCGCAACAGGAAGGAGGTTTCGGATGTCCCGGCGCAACCGCGGCGTGATGTCTGAAGAATTCAAGCTGGAATTGGCCAAGGAATTGGGCTTTTACGACACCTTGCAGAAAGAAGGTTGGGGTGGGATTACCACCCGGGATGCTGGGAACATGGTCAAACGAGCCATCCAGATCGCTGAGGAAAGCCTGCGCAAGGGCCAGTCCAAGTAAACTGTTGCGTCGAAAGGAACCGGAGATTTCCGGTTCCTTTTTTTTGGAACAGCTGAAACACCTGTGGTACAATGTTCAGCGTATAGCAGATGTGGAGAGTTCCATTTTTCCATGATGGAGGCAGACCGTTGAACGTGTTCGTCAAGGCGCCGGCCAAGATCAACCTGTCCCTGGACGTATTGCATAAGCGTCCGGACGGTTATCATGAAGTGGATATGGTCATGACGACGATCGACCTGGCCGATCGGATTACTCTGGAAGACCGCGCCGATGGCCGGATTCATTTGGTCACCAATTCCGGCGTCATCCCCCAGGACGCCCGGAACCTGGCATGGAGAGCGGCGGAGTTGGTGCGGGAGCGATTCCGCATTGACCGGGGCGTGACCATTGCCATTGCCAAGGAAATACCGGTTGCCGCCGGACTGGCGGGCGGCAGCAGCGACGCCGCCGCGGTGTTGAAGGGCTTGAACCAGCTTTGGAAGCTTGGCGCTTCGCTTGATGAGCTCATGGAGTTGGGCACGCAACTGGGATCCGATGTGCCTTTTTGTCTGGTCCAGGGGACGGCGCGCGCGACGGGGCGCGGTGAATGCATCGAGGAGCTGCCCGCCATGCCGCCCTGCTGGGTCGTCCTGGCCAAGCCTCCGATTAGCATTTCGACCGCTGATGTTTACAGCGATCTGGATCTGGCGCAGATCACCGCGAGGCCCAAGACCGAATCGCTCATCGCTTCCCTCGCCCGCAACGATTTTCACGGCGTGGCACGCCAGATGAGGAATGTTTTGGAACCGTTTGTTTTCCGTAAATATCCGGAAGTGGCACGCCTCAAAGAGCAGATGCTCCGTTTCAGCAGCGAAGGGGTTTTGATGTCGGGCAGCGGCCCCACGGTATACGCCCTGTTCCAGCAGGAATCTCGCGCCCGCAGGCTGCTGCATGGCCTGAAAGGGTTTTGCAAAGAGGTGTATATGGTTCGTCTGCTGGGAAAACGTCCAATGAGCACCTGAAAGGTGAGCGCCTGATAAAATGAATGAGAAAGGAAACGTTGTTGTGAAGAGAAGTTCCCGACTGGTGGATATGACGTATCAATTGGCGTTGCGGCCGAATCAGCTGGTTCCTCTGGGTTATTTTTCCGAACGTTACCGGACGGCCAAATCCTCGATTAGCGAGGATCTGGCGATCATGAAAGAGGTCTTGGAGGGACAAGGGCACGGACGGTTGCAAACCATTACCGGCGCAGCCGGTGGCGTCCGGTTTGAGCCGGCCATGGGCGAAACAGAGGCCAGGCAACTGATTGACATGGTTTGCCGGGAGCTTTCCGATCCGGATCGGCTCTTGCCTGGAGGCTATTTGTACATGTCTGATCTGCTCGGGGATCCGGCTTTTATCTTTGCCTTGGGGCGTCTGTTCGCCACGGTTTTCGCCCGCCAGAAATCGGAAGTGGTGATGACGATTGAGATGAAGGGGATCCCGCTGGCTTATTCACTGGCTTATTGCCTTCATTTGCCGGTGGTTGTGGTGCGCAGGGATCAGCATATCGGGGAAGGATCCTTCGTCTCCATCAATTATGTGTCCGGTTCGCGGCGCCACGTGCAAACCATGTCCCTTGCCCGGCGATCCTTGTCAGAGGGTTCGCGGGTTTTGATTGTCGATGATTTCATGAAGGCAGGCGGGACGCTGAACGGCATGCTGGAGCTGCTCAAGGAATTCGGCGCCGAGCCGGCGGGCATTGGCGTCTTTGTCGAATCGGCCATCACCGACTCCCGCCTGGTTAAAGATTATGTTTCCATTGCCCGCCTGGTGGACGTCGATGAGCAGGCGGGGAGAGTGCGGGTGGTCCCCGGCAATATCCTGGATTTCTTTCGCTGAAGCCACCACCGTGCCGTGATTCGAACGTCATGGTGTCCATTCGATCAAGCATCAGAATATGAGTATGCGGGAGGGATTATTCGTCATGAAACGGATCGCTACCGACAAGGCGCCGCAGGCCATCGGCCCCTATTCACAGGCTGTTCAGGCGGGGAATCTCCTGTTTGTCTCCGGCCAAATCCCCCTCACGCCTGCCGGTCAACTGGTGGAAGGGGGGATTGAAGAACAGGTTCACCAGGTGTTCCGCAATGTCCAGGCGATCCTGGAGGCTGCGGGCGCCTCATGGGAACAGGTGGTCAAGGTAGGATTGTTTCTCACCGATCTTTCTCATTTTGCGACGGTGAACGCGATTTATGAACAATACCTGGGGCATGTCAAGCCTGCCCGTTTCACCGTTGAGGTGTCCGCATTGCCGAAAGGGGCGCTCGTGGAAATGGAAGCCATCGCCTATCTATCGTAAAAATTTGTACATTTGAAGCAGGAATTTGAATGCTTGTGTAGAATAAATGTACTTGAACCATATTAACTTTTTCAAAAGAGGGAATTTCATGGCAAAGGTGGTGGCTGAACATGGAGATTACGGATGTTCGCCTGCGCAGGGTCAATGGAGAAGGACGGATGAAGGCGATCGCATCGATTACCATTGATAACGAATTTGTCGTCCACGATATTCGCGTCATCGACGGAAACAATGGCATGTTTGTGGCGATGCCCAGCAAACGGATGCCGGATGGTGAGTTCAGGGATATCGCCCATCCGATTTCGGCATCCACGCGGGAGAAGATCCAATATGCCGTACTGGCTGCCTATGAACGGGCAGCGGGTGGCCGTGCGATGAACGATGAGGTAGAAGCAGGCGCATAACCGAATCACGATGAGAGCCAAGGTAAGCGCATGTACGCATGTTGCAGATGTCCGCTTACCTTTTTTTTGCGCGCGTTCCTTTCTTGAAAAGCTGCTTCTTATCAGCTATATTTCTGTAAATAGAGGGTAATAGGGGGAACGCGATGAAGCGATATGGCATTATACTCGCAGCCGGGAAAGGAACCCGCATGCGCTCCAAAAAGTACAAAGTGCTTCATGAGATTTGCGGGAAACCGATGATTGAATATGTCGTGGATCTGCTCCACGAGCTGCAGCTGGATGACCTGATCACGGTCGTGGGCCACGGTGCCGAGGCGGTAACCCGGCGCCTCGGGTTGCGCAGCCGCTACGTGCATCAGGAAAACCAGCTGGGAACGGCGCATGCGGTGATGCAGGCTGAGCCGCTGCTGGCAGGAAAGGAAGGGACGACGTTGGTCGTCTGCGGGGATACGCCGCTTTTGCGGGCGGACACCCTCCGCCGCCTGCTGGATACGCATGAGCGCCATGGCGCCGCGGCCACCGTGTTGACCGCCGTCATGCCGGATCCGGCGGGATATGGGCGGATCCTGCGCCGCCCTGACGGCCGCCTGGAACGGATTGTTGAGCACAAAGACGCCACGGAAGAGCAACTCGGCATTCGCGAAGTGAATACGGGAATCTATTGTTTTGACAACCGGCTCCTGTTTCAGACGTTGCCCAAGGTGAACAATCACAACGCGCAACAGGAGTATTATCTGCCTGATACCATCGCGCTTCTCCTGCAGGAAGGAAAGCCGGTCTACACCGCGCTGGCCGAGGATCCAGACGAGGTGCTGGGGATCAATGATCGTGTGGCCCTGGCACAAGCCGAGCGGATCATGCAACAACGCATCCACCGCCAGCATCAGCTCCGCGGCGTCACCATTCTGGACCCCGGCAACACGTATATCGAAGCCGGCGTGGAGATTGGGCAAGATACGGTCATCTATCCAGGCACCTTCCTCCGCGGGAAAACGGTCATCGGCCAGGATTGTGTGGTGGGTCCCCATGCCGATTTGCTGGATATGCAAGTGGCTGACGGGGTGAAAATTTCCCATTCCGTGTTGATGAATTCCATTATTTTGGAAGAAAGCACCGTGGGACCGTTTGCCTACATTCGGCCCAATTCGCAAGTGGGACCGAAAGCCAAGGTGGGGGATTTCGTCGAGTTGAAAAATGCCCGTCTCGGACACGGTTCCAAGGCGTCCCATCTGGCTTACCTCGGAGACGCCGATATCGGCCGGGAGGTCAATATCGGCTGCGGCACGATTACCGTCAACTACGATGGCGAGAAAAAACACCGCACCATCGTGGAGGATCAAGCCTTTATCGGCTGCAATGCCAATTTGGTGGCGCCTGTGCGGATTGGCCGCGGTGCCTATGTGGCCGCCGGTTCCACCATCACGGAAGATGTGCCGCCAGACAGCCTGGCCATCGCCCGCCAGCGGCAGCTCAACAAGGAGGGCTATGCCCGGCGTTTGAGGGGACAAGCGGATTGAGCATCGCGGGAACCACAGGATGGACAGGGTGACCGGAAAGGTCAGGGTGACAGCAAAGGCGGCGAGCCTTTAGGCGAATCGCCTGCAGCGTTGGAACGAAAGGTCTGAAAAAAAGGGGATCCAAAAGGATTGGCTGTGCTTTCCAATGGCTATACTAACGTCAGAACTTGCCTTCATGTTTGGATGGTCAATCTATCCGAAAGGGTGAGGTTAGTATGCAAGTCATTGCCACCGATTTGCGTGAGCCAGGGAAGAGGTCAATCAACCATGCCCTTCGTCGGGAAGGGCGGATACCCGCTGTGTATTATGGCCGTTCGGTTCCACATCGCACCCTCTGGATTGATGGGCGGCAGCTGAAGGAACACATCCGTCAGAACGGCGCCCACGCGCTGTTTCAGATCAGCATCGGCGGCGGCGAGCCGCAGATGGTCATCGCCAAAGAGATCCAGCGAAATCCGCTGAAACAGGACGAGATCCTTCATGTCGATTTGTATCACGTGGAGGCTGGGCAGCCGGTGGATACCGTGCTTCCGCTTGAATTTTCCGGGGAGCCGAAAGGGGTTCGCCAAGGAGGCGTCCTGCAGGTACAACTCAGGGAGCTGGAGGTCCGGGCATTGCCGCAGGATTTGCCGCAAGCGCTGGAGGTATCCATTGAACAGGTGGATATCGGCGATGTCATCTACGTCAGGGACCTGCCGGTACCGGAACGGATAGAGGTCCTTAGCGATCCGGACGAGCTGGTCCTGACCGTCTTGGAAGTGCGGAAGGGTGAAGAGGAGGAGTCGCCGGCCGCAACGGAGGCGACGGCTGATCTGAGCTGAAGTCGTCAGCTTGAACGTTTGGAACAAACTGTGGAAAAGGGGAAACGGCATTTGAAATGGATCGTTGGTCTGGGAAATCCCGGTCCCAAGTATGCGGCCACCCGGCACAACGTCGGGTTTATGGTGATTGACGCGCTGAGCCAGGAATGGGGGATTCCCCTGACCAAAGAGAAGCATCAATCCATGTTGGGTGAAGGCGTCGTCGACGGGCAAAAGGTTCTCTTGATCAAGCCCTTGACCTACATGAACCTCTCAGGGGAGGCCGTGGGCGCTGTTTTTCGCTGGTATAAACCGCCTTTGGAAGAGTTGCTGGTGGTTTACGATGACTTGGATCTTCCGTTGGGGGCATTGCGGTTTCGCCTCAAAGGCAGCGCCGGCGGACATAACGGCATGAAGTCGATCATCCAGCACCTTGGCACGGAATCCTTCAAGCGGTTGCGAATCGGCATTGGCCGGCCTCCCGGGGAGATGGATGTCGTCCGTTATGTCCTTGAGCCTTTTTCCGCACAAGAGTCTCGCGTGGTCCAAGAGGCGATCCAAACGGCCACAGAGGCCCTGACAGCTTGGACAAAGCTGCCGTTTGATCAGGTGATGTCACGGTATAATCGCCGCCAGACAGGAACAGAATAACAAATAAACACAACCCTGTTTGGAGGCGATGGCCGTGCCGTTAACCTATATCTGCCGCCACTGTTACCAGGTGCTGGGGAAGATTGATCAGGATGTTCCGGAGTATCAATTGGGGTTTCATTTCTTGACCCCGGAGGAGCGGCGGGATATAATTCTAGGGGAATCGGATCAGATTACGGTGATGGTGATTTGCGAGGTTTGCCAGGAGGCGCTGGAAGCCAATCCGGAACTGGCGCTGTATGACACGCTGATCCAATAAATTTTCATAAGCATGAACATGCCCTAGGGAAAACCCTGCTAGGGCTTTTAATTGTTTATACTATTTAAAATATTTTATTATTTATGTCGTTTTTTGATTATTGATGCGACGAAACGCCTGGTGGTTTACGGACCTGCCATTGGGCGGTTGTTGAGAGGGGATACATTTGCCATGGAAAGTATATTAAACATCTTTTCCAGCCAACCGGAAATTGATTCGCTGGCGGAAGGATTTGCCAAAGGCATCGAAGAGCAAATGGCAACAGGCCTGGCCGGTTCCTCTCGTTCCCTGCTGCTGGCTTCGTTGCGAAGAAAAACGGGTCGGCCGCTTTGCGTGATCACGTACAACATGTTGCAGGCGCAGAAGGTCCATGAGGATCTTTCTGAATTGCTGCCGGAGGAAGAAGTGTTGCTTTATCCGGCCAACGAGACGGTCATGACGGAATTGTTGTCGGTTGACCGTGGCGTGATGAAAGCCCGCATCCATGTCATGGATCGGCTGGTGACGGGTCAGGCCCAGGTGCTGGTGCTGCCATACAGCGGCTGGCGGCGCCTGTTGCCTCCCGCCGAACAATGGAAAGAAAAGCAGTTTGTGCTCACGCGGGGCCAGGAAGTGAAGATGGAAAGCGTGATTGGCCGCCTCGTGGATTTGGGTTATGAACGGGTGGAGCGGGTGGAAGAACCTGGGCAGTTTGGCGTGCGTGGGGGGATCATCGATGTCTTCCCCTTGCACGAAGAGAACCCGGTACGGATCGAGTGGTTTGATGTCGAGATAGATTCCCTCCGGGCGTTTGATCCGGAGACCCAGCGTTCGTTGGAGAATCGGGATCATTTGCGGATCTTGCCGGTGGATGAATGGGGGGCCACCCTTGATGAACGGCATCGGGGCGCGCAACAGATCCAGCAGTTTTTGCAGTCCTATCTCCGGCGCATCGGGGATGTGGGACAACGGGAACGGGTCAGCCAGCAGGTCCAGCTGGAGGTGGAAAAGCTCAAAGCGGGAGAACCTTTTGACAGCCGCCGGAAATACACCTCAGCCATTTTTCCGGGGTACGAAAACCTGCTCCGTTACATGCCGGAAGACACCCTGGTGGTCTTTGACGAACCCTCGCGCATCTTCGAAATCGCCCGCCAAATGGAAAAGGACGAGGCGGAAGCGGCCAGCCTGCTGCTGGAAGAAGGAAAGCTTTTGCCGCAGCTGAAGCTTTCCTTTTCCCTGGCCGAGTTGCGGCAACGCATTCAGGGGCCCGTGCTTTATTTGTCCACCTTTTTGCGGCAGCTGGCCGATGCCCAGCCAGGAAATGTGGTCCATTTCATGAGCAAAACGATGCAAAATTTCCACGGCCAGATGAAGCTGTTGAAGAGTGAGGTGGAGCGGTGGCTAAAGGCGCGCTTTCACGTGGTGTTCCTGGCTTCCAATGAGGAACGGAGCCGTCATTTGGCCAGGGTGCTGGCCGATGAAGGGATTGAAGCGTCACGGGTGAGCAGGGATACCCCCGCGCTGTCGCCGAAGCCCGCGATCATGGAAGCCAATTTGCACAGCGGTTTTGAGCTGGTGACGATGCGTCTGGTCGTGATCACCGAACAGGAAGTGTTTACGAAGCTGCAGCGGTCGGTCCGGCGCCCCAAAGTGATGAACAATGCGGAGCGGATCAAGAGCTACCAGGAACTGAAGGTGGGCGATTATGTCGTTCACGTCAATCACGGGATTGGCCGCTACATGGGCATCGAAACCCTTTCCGTCGGAGGGGTGCACAAAGATTACTTGCATATCAAATATGCCGGGAATGACAAACTGTACGTGCCCATTGACCAGATTGATCTGGTGCAAAAGTATATCGGCGCCGACGAAAAGGAACCCAAAATCTACAGTCTCGGCGGCAATGAATGGAGCCGCGTCAAAAGCCGCGTCCGTTCGGCGGTCAAGGACATTGCCGAAGATCTGGTCAAGCTGTATGCCCAGCGGCAGGCGATGCCGGGTTATGCTTTCAGTCCGGACACGGAGTACCAGCGGGAATTTGAAGCCTTGTTTCCCTATGAGGAGACCCCGGATCAGCTGCGGGCTGTGGAGGAGATCAAACGGGATATGGAACAGCCGCGGCCAATGGATCGGCTGTTGTGCGGGGATGTCGGCTACGGGAAAACCGAAGTGGCCATTCGCGCCGCTTTCAAGGCGGTGATGGATCACAAGCAGGTGGCCGTGCTGGTTCCCACGACCATTTTGGCCCAGCAGCACTTTGAAACCTTCCGCGGGAGGTTTTCCGGTTATCCGGTCCGGATCGAGGTCCTCAGCCGCTTTCGCAGCCGGCAAGAGCAGGCCAAGGTGATACGAGGACTGAAGGACGGCACAGTGGATATCGTGATCGGTACGCATCGCCTGTTGTCAAAAGATATCCAATTTCGCGATCTGGGGCTTTTGATCGTGGACGAGGAGCAGCGGTTTGGCGTCAGCCACAAGGAAAAGCTGAAACGCCTAAAGGCCAATGTGGATGTGCTGACCCTGACGGCGACGCCGATTCCCCGGACGCTGCATATGTCCCTGCTCGGGGTGCGTGATCTTTCCATCATTGAAACCCCGCCGGAAAACCGCTTTCCGGTGCAGACGTACGTGGTCGAATACAGCTCGTCCCTGGTTCGGGAAGCGATTGAACGGGAATTGGCGCGGGGCGGGCAGGTGTTTTTCCTCTACAACCGCATTCAAGGGATCGAAAAAATGGCCGAGGAGATCGCTTCCCTGGTTCCGGATGCGCGGGTGGCGATCGCCCATGGGCAACTTCCCGAACGGCAGCTGGAAGAGACGATGTTTCGCTTTATGGAGGGAGAATTCGATGTCCTGGTCAGCACCACGATCATCGAGACGGGCGTCGATTTTCCCAATGTCAATACCTTGATCATTTATGAAGCGGACAAGATGGGCCTTTCGCAGTTGTATCAATTGCGCGGACGGGTGGGCCGTTCCAGCCGCATCGCCTACGCCTATTTTACCTATTTGCCGGATAAGGTGCTCAGTGAAGAGGCGGAAAAACGCCTGCAGGCGATCCGGGAGTTCACGGACTTAGGATCGGGATTCAAGATTGCGATGCGCGATCTGAGCATCCGCGGCGCCGGCAATTTGCTGGGCCCGGAACAGCACGGCTTTATTGCCTCCGTCGGATTTGATCTTTACAGCCAGATGCTTTCCGAAGCGATCAAGCAATTGCGGGAGGGAGAGGAGACGAAGCAGGAACCGGCGCCGCCCCAGGTGGAGCTGCAGGTGGATGCCTATCTGCCGAGCGAATACATCCCTGACAGTTCGCAGAAGATCGAGATGTACAAGCGATTTACCGCCATCCGGAAGATTGAAGATGTGGAGGAGTTGATGGATGAGTGCCTCGATCGTTTCGGTGCCTGGCCCCCGCCGGTGGAGCGCCTCTTTGCGATTGCGCGCATCAAGGTATACGCCTGGATGTATGGCGTCCAAACCATCCGCGAAGAAGGCGAGGACTGGGTGCTGGAGTTTTCTCCGGAAGCGGTTCAGCGGCTGGACGGGCAGAAACTGTTCCAGTTCGTTTCGCAGTATCCTAGGCAGGTGCGGCTGATGGCAGGAACCAAGGTGGGAATCAAGATGAATGTCAAGGGGGTTGACATACAGGAAGCGCTGAAGACGCTGGAATCGCTGGTCAAGGGATTTGGCGGCGTGTTCAAGGACCTAAATTCGTCGGATGAAACGAATCCATATGTCGTGCATAAATGAATGGCAGTGGATGAATACTATCCCTAGAATTAAAGAAAGATGCCGCCAACAATCCCTAATGAAAGTGAGGCACCTCTAGATGAAAGCAACAGGAATCGTACGACGCATTGATGATTTGGGTCGGGTGGTCATTCCCAAGGAGATCCGCAGAACATTGCGGATCCGTGAAGGGGATCCGTTGGAAATTTTTGTTGATCGGGATGGAGAAGTCATCCTCAAGAAATATTCGCCAATCGGTGAGCTGGGTGAGTTTGCGAGGGAATATGCCGATTCGCTTTATGATAGCCTCAAGCACATTACGCTGATCTCGGATCGCGATACGGTGATTGCCGTCTCCGGCGGTTCCAAGAAAGACTTCTTGGATAAGCCGGTTGGCGAAGTGGTCGAAACGGCGATGGAATCCCGCCGCACACAGATGGAAAATACCCCCGGTGAATATGATATCGTGAAGGATTTCCGGCAGCCGATTCAAGCCTTTGTGGTGGCTCCGATCATTGCAGGTGGGGATCCGATCGGCGCCGTCATCCTGCTCAGCCAGGAGACGAATGTGCGGATGGGTGAATTGGAAATCAAGTTGGCTGAAACAGCGGCGGGATTTCTCGGCCGGCAAATGGAGCAGTAGCGCTGCGCGGGTGCACGGATACAAGCTTGCGAGTGAACGGATACAAGCTCATTTGAAAATCTTGGACCCCTTCTGCAGGGGGTTTTTTTTGGCGTTCACCTTTTTGTTTTTTGCCAAGTAAAAGCTTATAATGACATGGGTAAGATTTGAACGGTTGCATTTGCTTGGAAGGTGAAGGATATGGAAGGTGGCAGGCGGGAGAGCGGCCTGGAAATCAGGAGGCAACCAGTAAGGCAGCAGTCCTTTTTGCGGGGAGCGGTCATTTTGGGCGTCGCCTCCTTTTTGTCCCGGCTGTTGGGAACGGTGTACAAGATTCCTTTTGAAAACATGACCGGTTCTGTGGGGTTTTACATTTATAACCAGGTGTATCCGTTATATACGATCCTCCTGGTCCTCTCCACCGCCGGCTTTCCGACGGCGATTTCCAAGCTGGTCTCCGAAAGGCTGGTGCATGGCGATCTGGCTGGTGCCCGCAGGGTGTACCGGGTGTCCACGGTCATCCTGACGCTGACGGGCGGTTTTTTCTTTTTATGGATGTTTTTTGGCGCTCCCCTCATTGCTTCCTGGATGGGCGGCGGCGAGGAGCTGGTGCTGCCGATCCGGAGCGTCTCCTTTGCCTTATTGCTCGTGCCCGGGATGGCGGCGTTGCGCGGCTATTTCCAAGGATTCCAGAATATGATGCCGACCGCTGTTTCGCAGGTGATCGAACAGCTGGTCCGGGTGAGTTTCATCTTGCTCGTCACCTTCCTCGCCATGCACTTGATCATGCCGCCGGAGCGGGCGGTGGTGCTGGCAGCCTCCGGCGCGGTGATGGGCGCCTTTGTGGGGGCCATCGCGGCTTATGGCTATTTGCTTGGATACAAACGGCGGGTGGAACCTGTGGCCTTCCCGCGCCCGGATGGCCGGCGCCGCGGTTCCAGGGAATCTTTTGGCCGTGTGGCGCGCCAGATTTTGTCGACGGCGCTGCCCATTGCGCTGGCCTCTTTGGTTTTGCCCTTGTTCAACCTGGTGGATGCCTTTACCATCAAGACGATTCTGAACTGGATCTGGTGTGACGGCGCCGTGAATTGCCAGGCAGCCGCATATTGGAAGGGCGTTTACGACCGGGGGCCGACATTGGTGCAATTTGCCGCTTTTTTCGCCACAGCCATCGCTTTGTCGATCGTGCCGGCAGTGGCGGAGTCCAAGGAACGGCGCCTGTTGCGGCAGACCGCATCGCGTGCCGAACTGGCGATTAAACTCACGTTGTGGCTGGGAATTCCGGCCACAATCGGTCTGGCGGTGATTGCGGAGCCGGTGAATGTGATGCTCTTCCGCAACGAGGAAGGAACGCTGGCGGTGCGCATTGCCGCTTTCACCGTGATGTTTTCGACGCTGAGCATGACCTGTACGGGAATATTGCAGGGTGTGGGGCATATGCTGCTTCCCGCCCGGATCCTGTTGATGGCCGTTGTGCTCAAAGTGGCGGCCAATCTCATCTTGGTTCCCCTCTGGCAGATCAACGGTGCGTCGTTGGCCACCGTGATCGCCTATGCGCTGGCAGCCAGTTTGAACCAGCGCGAAGTCCGGCGGCGCGTACATATTACCTGGGACCGGCCGGTGCTGCTCGGAAAACCGCTGCTGGCTGCCCTCTTGATGGGCGCCCTGCTTTGGGGAATGACCCAGATGATGGATGGCTGGCTGAACGAACACCTGTCCCCCCGTTGGGCGGCCGCCTGGCTTTCCCTCCTCTGTGTGGCGGTCGGGACGCCTGTTTACGGTCTGTTGCTGTTAAAAAGCGGCGCCGTTCGCAGCCAGGATCTGATGCATGTTCCGCGCCTGCGTAAGTGGGTGCCCCACCTGGTGCGCTGGCACCTGCTGAAAGATTGAAAGGGGTGAGAGGATGGTTGCTGGCAAACTGACCGTTGTCGGTCTGGGATATGGGGATGAGCATGGGCTGCCGCTGGGGAACTGGCGGAGACTGCGGACGGCCCGGCATCTCTTCCTGCGCACGGCGCATCATCCGGTAGTGGATTTCTTGCGGCGGGAGGGGATTGCATTCGTCAGTTTTGATGAGGTCTATGACCGAGCCCCCAGGTATGAAGAGGTGTATCCGGAGATCACCGAGCGGCTTTTGGCGGCTTTGCAAGCGGCGATCCAAAGCGGGACGGGCGCGGAAGCGGAGGTGGTGTATGCCGTTCCGGGCCATCCCATGGTTGCCGAAAAGACGGTGCAGCTGCTTTTGGAGAGAGCGCAGCAGGATGGCTTCCAGTTGGAGGTGTTGCCGGCCCCCAGTTTCTTGGATGCCTTGTCGGCACGTCTTCACCTGGATCCGATTGAAGGCCTGCTGATCCTGGACGGGACGAGCCTGACCCGGTCGCAGTTGAATCCGGAGCTCGTGACCGTCATTCCACAGGTGTATGATCGCGCCGTCGCTTCCGACGTGAAGCTCACTCTGATGGAGGTTTATCCGGATGACTACCCTGTCTATGTGGCCAATGCCCTGGGTGTGCCGGGGTTGGAGAGGCTGGAGCAGCTGCCGTTGTACGAACTGGATCGGGAGGCGGAGCGGTTTGGCCACTTGAGTCTGTTGGTTTTGCCGGCGGTGGAGGGGGAGTGGCTGAACCGGCGGTACGAGCGGCTGCTGGAGATCGTGGCCACCTTGCGCGGCCCGCAAGGGTGCCCCTGGGATCGGGCGCAGACGCACCAGTCGCTGCGGCGGTACCTGATCGAGGAGGCGGCGGAACTTTTAGATGCGATTGACGCAGAGGATCCGGAACAGATGGAAGAGGAATTGGGGGATCTGTTGTTGCAGATTTTGTTGCACGCCCAGATCGCCTCGGAGACGGGATATTTTCACATGGATGATGTGATCGAGGGACTGAGTGACAAGTTGATCCGCCGTCACCCCCACGTTTTTGGCGAAAGTTCGGCTTCGACGGCCGAGGAGGTGGCCGTGAACTGGCAACGGTTGAAGCAGCAGGAACGGAAGGAAAAGGGGCTGAAGGAACCGGAGTCCCTTCTCGGCTCCTTGCCAAAGACCCTCAGCGCGCTGCTTGCGGCAGACATCCTGCAACGTCGCGCGGCCGAAGTGGGGTTTGACTGGACCGATCCGGCCGATTGCCTTGCCAAAGTCAAGGAAGAGCTGCAGGAAGTGGAACGGGCGGCTGCCGAGAACCGGGCAGAGGAGCTGGGCGATCTGCTGTTTGCCGTTGTCAATCTTTGCCGCTTCTATCGTGTCGATCCGGAGGCCGCCCTGTCCCGGGCCAACAAGAAATTCCGTTTCCGGTTTCAGCACATTGAAAGGCGGCTGCGGGAGCAGGGGCGAACCTTTGCCGACACCGGGCTGGAGGAGATGGACACCTGGTGGGAGGAAGCCAAGCGCCTGGAAAGGGAAGGCCGAGGCAAACGGGAGGGGAGTGAAGAAGATGGGAAGTGAGATGCGGCTGGACAAGTATTTGAAGGTTTCCCGGCTGGTGAAACGCCGTACCCTGGCCAAGGAGCTCTGCGACCAGGGGAGGGTGGAGATCAACGGCAAGGTGGCCAAGGCAGGCAGCGTCGTGAAGCGCGGGGATCAATTGGTCATCCGCTTTGGCCAGAAGTTGCTGCGGGTGCGGGTGGAACATGTGCAGGAGAACGTGAGAAAAGAGGAAGCCGACAAGCTGTATACCCTCCTTGAAGAGGTACGCCTTGAGCATGAGCTTGAAAATTGATTCGCGGCCAAGCGCTTGTTGTTCTAACTTCGCCTCTTTGTCCATATGATCTGGTAAACGGAGATCTGGTGGAAGGAGGCGAAGACATGGTCGGCGATCCGAAAGAAAACCATGAAGTGCATGTGATCAATCGCAAAGCGATGCGGATTACCGGCGTGAAAGATGTGGAAAGCTTTGACAGTGAGGAGTTTCTGCTCAACACCCATCAGGGCTATTTGGCTGTGCGAGGACAGAACCTGCATATGAAGAATTTGAACGTGGATTCCGGCGAGGTGCTCATCGAAGGGCATGTGCTGGACTTGGTTTACATGGAGCAGCAGGAGATGGGGGGCAAGGCTAAAGGGTTGTTTAGCAGGTTGTTCCGATGACGCTCAGCGAGCAATGGCTCACGTTTTTTGGGATGGGTCTGTGCGGGTGCCTGATGGGGGTTTTTTATGACAGTTTGCGCGAGATGAGGCGGCAATGGGGCATGTCGTCCCGGTGGCTGCCTCTGTTTGATGGTTTGTTTTGGGTGGTTTCCCTTCTGCTGGTCGTTTCTTTTTTGCAGCTGGTCAACAATGGCATTTTTCGCTGGCATGTATTCTTGGGGTTGATTGCCGGTGTCTGGATGTACTTTACGCTTTTCACCCGTCCCGTGCGCTACTGTCTGGGCCGGTTATACCGGTTGATCGCATGGCTGGTTTTGGGACTGATCCGGCTCGTCCGGCAGTTGGTCGTCCGGCCGTTTCTCATCATCGGGAAAGGGCTGGCCCGGGCCGGACATCAATTCTTTTTCCTGGCGGCAGGAATTCTGTCCGGCATCGCGAATGTATTTAAGGGAAAGCGAAGGCCTTGACGGCATCATATTTTGTACACTGGTGGGTGAATGGTTTGGTTCAGAAACGGACCAGGCGTCTTTTTCTCGCTTGTTTGTTGACCATGGCATTTTTGGCCTGGGCCGCCTGGACCCTGCTCGGGCTGAAGCAGGATATCGGCCGGCAGGAGGCGTTGAAGGCGGAACTGGTGGCTGAACAAAAGATGCTGCGGCAGGAACAAAACCGGCTGGAAGAGGAATTGCAAAAAATGAACGATCCGGAGCATATTGCGAAGTTGGCCCGTAAAAACTACTTTATGACTTATCCCGGGGAAATCTTGTTCATTCCGGCGGCCAAGGACTGATCCGTTCATCTTCGCATGCCTCCTTCACTTGACTTGAGCATTTCCGTTTGAGTATAATAAAATAGGTTATTTGTAGTTTCCATATAAATGGCATGAAGGAAACTTTCACTTCGAATCAAGGAGGAACTACTATTACATGGCCGTTGAAGTTGGCAGCAAATATCAGGGGAGGGTGACTGGCATCACCCATTTCGGGGCTTTTGTCGAGCTGCCGGGAGGAGAGACAGGGATGGTTCACATTTCAGAAATATCCAATAATTATGTAAAGGATATTCGTGATTTTCTGAATGTGAACGACATCGTAACGGTCAAGGTCTTGAACGTGGCAAGCGACGGAAAAATCGGCCTGTCGATCCGCCGTGCGCAGGAAGATGGCGGCTCAAGACCTCCCCGGAGGGAGCGCAGGTCTGGCGATCGGAAATCGTCGCCATCGCTGGAGGAGATGATCAGCCGTTTCATGAGGGACAGTGAGGAACGCCTTTCTTCTCTCAAACGGCAGGATTCCAAGCGGGGCGGTCGAGGTGGTCGGCGCGCGTAAAGTCACTTTCCAAAACAGCAGGCCATTGTGTTGCAAGGATAGAGGAGCGTACATGGATGAACCCTTGACGCGCTCGTGATGGACGTGTTAAGATCCGGTTGTCGGCTGTTCAGGCAACCGGTTTGTTGTTCATTCAAATGATGGCGGCGTAGCTCAGCTGGTTAGAGCGTACGGTTCATACCCGTGAGGTCGTGGGTTCGAATCCCTCCGCCGCTACCATACATAACCTATGCAGGCAAAGAGGTCAGATTCTTTCCGAATCTGGCCTTATTTTTTTGGCTTGACCGCAACTTTTTTTGTGAAGTTTTGTCGTTCTTTTTTCTTCATGTGGTAGAAACCGTGAGCCTTCGACAAAAAGACGTCCGAACACGTGTTTATGTTTTTTTGAAGCAAGCGATGTTTTCACTCGGAGAAGCTCTGTTTTTGTCTGAACGGATCGGTTGGTGGGTTTGCGCTTGCCCCCTCCTTTTGACAAATCTTTCTGATTGATCTGGCTATAATAGGTGTCACGGAAACGGAATGGGCCAAAAAAGGTTTTCAAAAGAAAGGGTGAATGTAATGCTAAGAAGAGTGGCGTATCCAATCGGTCAGAGGTGGTTTGCGAGAGGCTGGGAGATGATGGTGGAAGTTCGGCGGTTTTTCTGGGACCGTCTGCAAATTCCGGCTTTAGTGGCGGCCTTTCTGTTTGCTCGGGCCGTCATGCTGGAACAGTTTTCGCCATTTGCCATCCCTTTTTTCATCGTCGGGTTTACGTTGTGGCACCGCCTTTGGCCTTTGCTGGCGCTGGCGATGTTGCTTGGAGCCAGCACGCTCGACTTGGAACGGGTCACTGAGCTGGTTGCGGGTTTGGCTGTGTTTTTGATTCTGCAAATGGTGTGGCGGAGTAAGCAGGCTGGTTGGTTTCCCCTCTCGCTCATGGCTTTTGTCTCGGTGACCTGCGGGGGAATGGTGAGCCATTTTGTGCACGGCAAACTGACGCTTTTGGAAGGGCTGTTTACGCCCGTTGAGGGGCTTTTGGCCGTGGTCTTGACGATCTTGATGCTGCAGACGATTCCCTTGCTCTCAAAGCGAAAGAGGCAACCTTTGAAACAGGAAGAGATGATTTGCCTGGTCATCCTGTTGGCCTCGGTGGCGACCGGGACGATGGGCTGGCAGATTGGCGACCTGTCTGTGACGATGATCCTGGCCCAGTGGCTGGTCGCCGCATTTGCCTTTGCGGCCGGCGGCGGTCTGGGGGCGGCTGTCGGTGTGGTGACCGGTCTTGTGATTGGGCTGGCCAACGGCACCATGCTGGAAATCAGTATGTTGGCTTTTGCGGGGCTGTTGGGCGGCATGCTCAAATACGGGGGACGGATGTCGACGGCGGTGGGTGTCTTTTTGGGAGCCACCATTCTCGCCTTGTCACTGGAGGAACCGGAGCGGCTGTTGCACCATATGACGGAGACGGTGGCGGCGCTCTGCCTCTTTCTCCTGACGCCCAGGCCGTGGATGCGGAATTTGTCCACCCGCATTCCGGGAACGCTGGATCATCTCCGGGAAGAGCAACAATACGTGCAAAGGATCCGGGAGGTGACTGCCGAGCGCGTGCGGGGTTTTGCAAACGTTTTTGAACGGCTTTCGTCTATCTTCCTGCAGGATCGGATTCCCCGCGCCAAGCAGGAAGAGCATCTGATGAACGAATTCATGAACGATATCGTCTCCCGCGTTTGCGGGGCCTGTTCACAGCGCAAGCGCTGTTGGGGTGAGCAGTCATACAAGTCGGTGCAAATGATGACGGACATGTTGGTGCAGGTGGAGTCATCCGGCGGCCAGATGGTCAGGATTGAACCCAACTGGCGGCAACACTGCATCAAGCCGGATTTGCTGCTCCGCCAGATGTGCGGCCAGTATCCGCTCTTGCAAAAAGATTTGGCGTGGCGGCGGCAGCTTGCGGACAGCCGCCGGCTGGTGGCCGATCAGCTCAGCGGACTGGCCGACGTGATGGTCCGGTTTGCCCAGGATATCGAACGGGAAGCGGCCGAGATGTCGGTTCAGGAACAACAAATCAAGGACGCGCTGGAGGAGTTGGGGCTTTCCATACGCGATGTGGAAGTGTATTCGTTGGAAGAAGGCCATGTGTATATCGAGGTGACGCAGCACAGCTCGTTTGGCAAAGAAGAATGCGAACGGCTGGTAGCGCCGATGCTCAGCGACCTGCTTGGGGAGCCGATTGCTGTCAGGCAGCGGGAGATTGTCGTCGATGAAGACGGATATTGCACGATTCCGCTTGTTTCCGCCAAACGGTATGAAGTAAAGGCCGGCATGGCCAGCGCTGCCAAAGGGGGCGGACTGATTTCCGGCGATAGTTACAGCGTCATGGAGATTGGCCACCGTCAAGTGGTGGTGGCCATCAGTGACGGCATGGGCAATGGCGAGAAGGCCCGGCAAGAGAGCAGGGCGGCCATTGAACTTTTGCAAGATTTGCTGCGTTCCGGGTTTGACGAGCAGCTTGCGATTCAGACGATTAACTCTGTTTTGCGGTTGCGCAGTACAGAGGAAATGTATGCCACCATTGATCTGGTCATGCTGGATCTGTTTGACGCGCAAGCCAAATTTCTGAAGGTGGGTTCCACGCCGACATATATCAAGCGAGGAAAGCAGGTGTTGACCGTCTCCTCGGAGAATCTGCCCCTCGGCATCGTACAGGATTTGCAGGTGGAAAGCAGCAGCAAGCAGTTGCGTCCAGGCGATCTGCTGATTTTGATGACGGATGGCTTGTTCACCGTTCCAGAGCCGGTTCAGGATGCGGAAAGATGGATGCAACGGGTCATTCGGGAGATCCAAAGCGATGATCCGCAAGAGTTTGCCGATCTGCTTCTGGAGTATGTGGTTCGCCAGCAGGATGGGGAAATCCCGGATGACATGACGGTGATTGTGGCCAAAATTGAGCAGCATATGCCGGAGTGGGCCACTATCCCCTGGCCTGCCGGCCAGAAGGGCTGGTTCCACCGGCCGCAAGTCTTGCATGGATAAGCGCGGTTTTGCATTGTGGTTCACCACTTCGGTATAATGAGGGATGAATTTGAGGTACCATAAGACGAGATCATGGGGAGCCGCGATGCTGCAGCGTGTGTTGAAGCACATTCGGGAACACCGGTTGATCGAACCGGGAGAACGCGTGTTGCTGGGGGTCTCCGGCGGGATCGACTCCTGCGTCCTGCTGGATTGTATGGTCCGTTTGCAACCGGAACTTCATTGCGATCTTTTGATCGCCCACATGAACCATCTCTTGCGGGGCCAGGCGGCTGAGGAGGATGCCCGCTTTGTCCAGGAACTGGCGGAGCGGTACGGGCTCCCGTTTGTCAGCGAGGCGCAGGATGTGGCCCGGTATGCGAAAGAGCGGCAGATCGGGATTGAAGTGTCGGGGCGCAAGCTCCGATATCAATTTTTTTTGCGCGCCGCGCGAGAACATCATTGTGAGAAAGTGGCTGTTGGACACCATGCGGACGATCAGGTGGAGACGGTGCTGATGCGCCTGTTGCGCGGGAGCGGGACAGGCGGGCTGGGCGCGATGTCACCCATCCGCCCGCTCGCGGAGCGTTGGCTGATCCGGCCGCTGCTGCCCTTTTTTCGGGATGACATTGAGCGCTATGCTGCCCGCAGGGAGATTCGCTACCGAACGGATGAAACGAACCGCTCCCTGCAATTTGCCCGCAACCGGATCCGGCATGAACTGCTGCCGTATCTCGCCACGTATAATCCGCGGATCAAGGAGCGGCTTGCGGGGTTGGCAGAACAGCTGGCGCGGGAAGAGGAGTTCCTGCACCGTCAGGCGCAAGCCGCCTTCCGCGAGATGGTTCAGCGGGCCATGCCTGACCCGCAGGGGAGTTCCGCCTGGCAACTTGACCTGGAGCCTTTTCGGGCACTGCATCCGGCTTTACAATGGCGCATTGGTAAACTAATATTAGAATATCTTATGAAAGAGGAAGAAGTGCGGCGGGTCCATGTGGCCGATCTTCAAAAACTGATGGCAAATCCGCATCCCGAGGCCGCTCTTCATCTTCCGGAGGGCTGGGTGGCCAGGTGGACAGGAAACCGGCTCCGATTTGAAAAAGATCGGCCGCCGCGAACGACCCCCGCTTATACATATGCTTTTGCCGAAAACGGCGAGGTGCTGATTCGTGAAGCCGGTGTGCGGCTGCGTGCCTTCCGCGCCGTCGAGCCGCCGGAAAAGCAACGGCTGAACGCGCCGTGGGCGGTGTTTGATGCGCAGAAGTTTCCGGGCAAAGATGTGGTCATCCGAAATCGGCGACCGGGGGACTGGATGAGGCTGGTGGACAACAGCCGCGAGGAGCCGGTTTTTTTTACGAAAAAGATCAAAGCGTTGATGAACGAAGCCAAGTGGCCGCCGGAGCAACGCAGGATGACACCGCTCCTGGCCCGGGGGAGCGAGGTGCTTTGGGTGCCGGGACTTCGCCAAAGCGCCCGCTACGCGGTCACTGCCGAGACATCGGAGTTTCTTTACGTCACTGTTGTCGGTCAAACGAACAGTTCCATGTAAAAGCCGTTCCAAGCAAAGGGCAGGCTGTAACTGTAACAAGGAGGAGAAGATGGAGCAGGATATCCAAAAAGTTGTGCTGACGGAGGAAGAGATTGCCGCCAAGGTCAGGGAATTGGCTGCGCAGATTAACGCCGATTACCGGGATCATAACCCGCTGGTGATTGGCGTGTTGAAAGGGGCCGTTTTGTTCATGGCCGATCTCGTTAAACGCCTGACCATCCCCTGTGAAATCGATTTTATGGCGGTTTCCAGTTATGGAGCCTCGACGAAGTCATCCGGTGTCGTCAAGATTGTCAAGGATCTGGATCACCCTGTCGATGGCCGTCATGTCCTGGTGGTCGAGGATGTGGTGGATTCCGGTTTGACTTTGCGATACCTACTGGATTTGCTGCACCGAAGAAATGCCTTGTCTGTCAAAGTGGTCGCCCTGCTCGATAAGCCGGAAGGTCGCACGGTGGATCTGCAGCCGGATTATTGCGGATTTACGATGCCGAACGAATTTCTCGTGGGTTATGGTCTGGACTATGCAGAGCGGTATCGGAACCTCCCGTACATCGGTGTCTTGCGGCCGGAGGTGTACCGTAACGGGGAATGAGTTGTAGCGGCTTTCCAAGTTATGATAAAATAAATGTTGGCTTTTTGAGAGGAGGGCGTGCATGAACCGCTTTGCCAAGAGCATTATTATTTATCTTCTGCTATTTCTCGTCGTCATCGGGATCTTTGAAGCGTTCAACACCTCCGGTACAACGACGAAGACGATTACATATACAGAATTTCGCACAGCGCTCGCGGACGGCAAAATTGCCGAGGTTCATATTCGGCCGGAAGGTCTGACTTACCGGATCGAAGGGCGGTTTGTAGGGAATAGCACGACCACCTTTGTCACGCAGGCCCCCTTTAGTGACATGGTGATCCAGCAGATTGAGGCGGCCGAAGTTCCCAAGCAGGTCTACTCTCCGGAAGAAGGGCCCTCCATCTGGATGTCACTCCTGACTTCTTTTGTTCCGTTTTTGATCCTGATTGTCCTGTTGTTTTTCCTGATGAATCAGGCGCAGGGCGGCGGGAACCGGGTGATGAATTTCGGCAAAAGCCGTGCCCGGATGTATCATGATGAGAAGAAGAAGGTCACGTTCAACGATGTGGCCGGCGCTGATGAAGAGAAGGCGGAACTGGAAGAGATCGTGGCCTTTCTGAAGGATCCGCGGAAATTTTCCAGTCTCGGTGCGCGGATTCCCAAAGGCGTGCTGCTGGTCGGACCACCAGGAACCGGAAAAACGCTGTTGGCTCGTGCAGTGGCCGGTGAGGCCGGTGTGCCCTTTTTTTCCATCAGCGGTTCCGATTTTGTGGAAATGTTCGTCGGCGTGGGGGCTTCGCGTGTTCGTGATTTGTTTGAGAACGCGAAGAAGAACGCGCCATGTATTATTTTTATTGATGAAATTGACGCCGTCGGGCGGCAGCGCGGCGCCGGGCTGGGAGGCGGCCATGACGAGCGGGAGCAGACGCTGAACCAGCTGCTGGTGGAGATGGACGGGTTCAGCGCCCATGAGGGAATCATCATCATCGCCGCCACCAACCGTCCGGACATTCTCGATCCGGCCTTGCTCCGCCCGGGACGCTTCGACCGGCAGATTACGGTCGATCGTCCGGATCTCAAGGGCCGGGAAGCGATTCTGAAGGTTCATGCACGCAACAAACCGCTTGGTGAAGATGTGGATTTGCACGTTCTTGCCCGCAGGACGACCGGTTTCACCGGGGCAGATCTGGAAAATGTACTGAATGAGGCGGCGCTGCTGGCAGCGCGGAAGAACAAGAAGCAGATCAACATGGGAGAAATTGATGAGGCCATCGATCGGGTGATTGCCGGACCCGAGAAGCGGAGCCGGGTGATCAGCGAAACGGAACGCAAGCTGGTGGCCTACCATGAGGCAGGGCATGCCATTGTCGGCATCTACCTGGAAAACGCCGATACCGTCCACAAAGTGACCATTATCCCGCGTGGCAGCGCGGGCGGCTACACGGTGATGCTGCCGAAAGAGGATCGCTTTTTTATGCGCAAGACCGAATTAATGGAACGGATCACCGGCCTTCTGGGGGGACGGGTGGCGGAAGAGCTCGTCTTTGGTGATGTCAGCACGGGGGCGCACAATGATTTTGAGCGTGCGACGGAGATCGCCCGGCGCATGGTGACCGAATTCGGGATGAGTGAGAAATTGGGGCCAATGCAGTTTGGCCGCGGACAGGGAGAGGTGTTTCTCGGCCGGGATTTCGCCCGCGAACGGAACTACAGTGACAAGGTCGCTTATGAAATCGACCAGGAAATTCGCCATATTATCCAGACCTGTTATGAACGTTGCAAACAACTGTTGACGGAACACCGTGACAAGCTGGAGCTTTTGGCGCAGACCTTGCTTGAGAAGGAGACGCTGGATGAGACGGAGATTCACGCCCTGATCAAGACAGGACGCCTTCCGGACAAAAAAGAGGTCAGACTGCAAATTCAGGGCAAGTCCACGGACTCCCCACCTGCCGCCAATGGGACGCCTTCAAACGGCGACAAGGAGCATCCGTCCGCTTCCTTGGAACGTCCGGACGACAAAGGCGGTTCATCCACGTAATATGGCGCCATGATCGAACCTGATCCTGGATTGGGTGCGACGAAATCCCCTGCCTGACGGCAGGGTTTTGACGTATTTGCATGTTTGTCGGGAACCGGAAAGGAGGGCACTTGGATGGATCTTGTCATTGACGTGGGAAACAGCAACATCGTCCTGGGCATTTACCAAGATGGCCAACTGTTGCACGCCTGGCGGGCCGCAACCGATCGCCGGAAGACGGAAGACGAATACGGCATGCTGCTGAAATGGTATTTGCAGGATGTGGGGCTCTCGCTGGAACAAATCACCGGCGCCATCATTTCTTCAGTGGTTCCGCCTTTGGTGCAGCCGCTGGCCAGGATGTGCCAAAAATACCTGAAGCTTCACCCCCTGATTGTCGGCCCGGGGGTCCGTACCGGTCTCAATGTCAAGACAGAGAATCCGCGAGAAGTGGGCGCAGACCGGATTGTCAATGCGGTGGCGGCGATTGCGTTGTATGGGCCCCCCTTGATTATCGTGGACTTCGGCACCGCCACCACTTTCTGTGCCGTCAATTCGCAAGGGGAGTACCTCGGCGGCGCGATTGCCCCCGGGATCCAGATTTCAACAGAAGCCCTGTATTCGCATACGGCCAAGCTTCCCCGCGTGGAAATGGTCAACCCGGGCCGGGTCATCGGAAAAAACACGATCACATCCATGCAGTCCGGGATTTTGTATGGCTTTGTCGGACAAGTGGATGGAATCGTCCAGCGGATGAAGAAGGAAATGGAAGAAATGGAAGCGATGCATGAGATGCCGGGAAAACAGCCGTCCACTCGCCGGATCACGGTGGTGGCAACGGGAGGATTGGCCGAATGGGTGGCGGGAGAATCGGAGACGATTGATCTTGTCAATCCGCTGTTGACTTTGGAAGGGCTATACCTGATTTTACAGCGGAACCGGCATCATTCCTAAAATGAAATCTTTTCTTAAGGAGACTTCAGTATGCATGGCGATCAACTTGCCAGAGGCACTGCCTATGACGGCCAAATTCGGATCTTTGCGGCCGTTTCCACTTCGCTGGTCAACGAACTGCAGAGACGCCATCAGTTATGGCCGGTTGCCACCGCTGCCCTCGGCCGGGCCGTGACGATCACTGCGATGATGGGCCTGATGCTAAAAGGCGAGGGCAAAGTGACCGTACAGATCAAGGGAGATGGCCCCTTGCGGCACATTGTGGCGGATGCGGACGCGTCTGGGCATGCGCGGGGTTATGTGCACAACCCGTTTGTCGATCTGCCAGCCAATGCCCAGGGAAAACTGGATGTGGCCAAGGCCATCGGTGCCGGCTTTCTCTATGTGGTGAAAGATCTTGGCATTGGAGAACCCTACCGCGGGAGTGTGCCGCTTGTCTCGGGGGAACTGGGGGAGGACTTCACTTATTATTTTACCGTCTCTGAACAGACGCCCTCTGCCGTCGGCGTGGGCGTGCTGGTGAACCCGGATCTGTCGGTTCAGGCAGCCGGCGGGTGGATTCTCCAGCGGATGCCGGGGGCCGATGAGCAACTCATGGATCGGGTGATTCAGCACCTCAACCGGCTGCCCGCCGTGTCCGCGCTCGTGGCAGACGGCATCCGTGTCGAGCAGCTGATCGAGAAAGTGGCGGGTTCAGAGGGAAAGCCCCGGGTGCATGAAGTAATTCCGCTCCATTTTGCCTGCACTTGTTCAGAGCAGCGAGTGCAAGAGATGCTCCAGGGGCTTGGCCCAAAGGAACTGGCATCCATCCTCGAGGAACGGGGAGAGGCAGAAGTGGTCTGCCATTTTTGCAACGAGCGTTATGTTCTCGGGAGAGACGTTTTGGAGCGGCTGATCCGTGAACATTGACAACCCGGTTAAGTTTGCGTATAACATACTGCAGGGAAGAGGCTTGGACATGTGCTTCGGAACGGCAGCCGTGGTCATCTGACCACGGCTTCGGTGTTGCCATGGACAAGACAAGCCTGGAAACGCCTTTCTCCAGAAGGAGTGAACCCATCGTGGTGTGGACACACCAACCCTATTTGATGCAGTTTGACCATCCCGCCAGGCTGGAAGAAGAAATGCTCGCGTTGGGCGCGGATCATGCCGGAATCCGTCTGATGATGCCAAAGGGAGAGTTCTTACATATTAAGGTTCATCAGGTTTCGTTAAAAGCGGCCAACGTGCTCAAACAGGAAATGCTTGCGCTGGGCGGCGAAGCGGTTTTGCATAAAGAGGTTTCCATGTTGACGAAGGAGACGTCTGATCTTCTTCTGATGGGTACCCGCAAGCAATTTGATCGTCTGACGAGGAAACTGAAAGCGCAGCCCTTCGGTCTGAAAAAAGTGGCCGAAGAATTGGAATGGGTGCTGCGGGGATTGGATCGCAGCCGCGGGGCGCAGCGGATTCGCGGGAAGGGCTGGGAGCTGGACTGCGGAAAAAAAACGTTGGTCATGGGCATTTTAAACGTGACCCCTGATTCCTTTTCGGATGGAGGCAAATGGATCGACCCCGACAAAGCGGTCGAACACGCCCAGGCCATGGTGGATGACGGCGCCGATCTGATTGATGTCGGAGGAGAGTCTACCCGTCCGGGACATACCCCGATCTCGGCTGAGGAAGAGATCAGAAGGGTGGAACCGGTGATCCGAAAACTGAAGGCGCGTCTTGACGTTCCGATATCCATCGACACGTATAAATCAGAAGTCGCAACCAGAGCCATTGCTGCCGGCGCCGATGTGATCAACGACATCTGGGGTTTTCGGCGCGACCCGGCGATGGCTCGGGTGGCTGCCGAGGCCGGCGTGCCGGTGATCCTGATGCACAATCGGCCTGCCGACCGGGTCGCTTATCGTGATGTGATGGGCGAGATCATCCAGGATCTGCGCGTCTCCCTTGAGATAGCCAAGCAAGCGGGAGTCAAGGAAGAACAGATCATATTGGATCCCGGGATCGGATTCGGCAAACATTTGGAGCATAATCTGGAGACGATGCGCCGTCTGGATGAATTGGTGGCATTGGGATATCCTGTACTCATTGGCACTTCCCGCAAATCGATGATCGGCAACACCTTGCAGCTGCCTGTGGATGACCGGTTGGAAGGCACGGCGGCCACCGTGGCATTGGCCATTGCCAAGGGGTGCCAGATTGTCCGGGTGCATGATGTGAAGGAAATGGTGCGCGTATGCAGGATGATGGATGCCATGCTGCGGTCGTGAGGACCGAGCCAGTCAAGTGGGGATGCCGGAGGGACGGGGATGGACAAAATCGTGATTCAGGGCATGACCTTTTACGGGTATCATGGTGTATACGAAGAGGAAAGGCGTCTCGGGCAGCGATTTGTCGTCGATGTATGGCTGTATCTTGACCTCAACCCGGCAGGTCAAAGCGACCGGCTGGCTGATACAGTGAACTATGCTGAGGTGTATGATGAGGTAGCCAGGGTGTTTCATGGGCCGTCGCGTCAACTGTTGGAATCGCTGGCGGAAGAGACTGCGGCGCGGCTGCTCAAGCGATTCCGGATTCACAAGGTCACGGTGCGGATCATGAAGCCGTCCCCGCCGATACCCGGTCATTTTCAGCATGTTGGCGTTGAAATTACAAGGGAGGCCTCCGATTGAACCGCTCTTTGACACAGCCGCGGACGTCTTTGACAAAGGCTTTTATCGGGATGGGTTCCAATCTGGGAGATCGGGAAGAGAACCTGCGATCGGCGTTACGCATGCTCTCGAAAGAAAACGTTTTGCGCATTCTGGGATGTTCCGCCCTGTATGAAACGGAACCCGTCGGCTACCGCCCGCAACCTCCTTTTCTCAATGCAGTGGTCTGTGTAGAAACGGGCCTTGACCCGGATCGTTTGCTGGATTATCTGTTACAGGTTGAACAGTTGCACCGGCGGCAGCGGACGATTCGGTGGGGGCCGCGAACGCTTGACCTGGATATACTGTTGTACGGCGGGCAAAAGGTGCGGTCTCACCGCCTGATCATCCCGCATCCGCGCCTTTTTGAAAGACCCTTTGTCCTCGTTCCCCTGTTGGATCTGGCGGCGTGGCTGTGCGAGCCGGTCCGGCAGGCGGCTAGAGAGGCGCTTTCTTTTCTTGGCCGGGAAGGGGTGGTCAGGTACAAGGATGCCGGCTGGGCAGCCAGGTCGTCCATGGCGCAAAACTGAGCCAAAGCAGCCCGGTTTATTGACAGTCTCCGTTTGCCTCAATATAATATCCACACATATGACTTTTAACGATACGAAAGATTTCAGGTATTCAACCAAATAGAGGCATTACTTTCTCATAAGGCGTATATGAATACGTATATGAATAACGATTCAACAATAACGATTCAACCACGAATCACGATGCAACGCGGTTTTCGGCAAATCTCTCACCTGACATAAAGCATCTTTTTTCGTGAAAAATGAAGTGAAAAAACATACGATAAAAGGGGAAATGTACTGTGGCTGAGAAAGAAATTCTGTTGACACCTGACGGCATGAAAAAGTTAGAGGAAGAGTTGGAACATCTGAAATCCGTCAAACGGGCCGAGGTGGCGGAACGGATCAAGGTGGCGATCGGCTATGGGGATCTCAGCGAAAATTCCGAATACGAAGATGCCAAAAATGAACAGGCCTTCATTGAGGGACGGATCATCACATTGGAAAAAATGCTGCGTAATGCCCGTGTCATTCAAAACGAGGATGTTTCAACGGATGTGGTGAGCATCGGTTCCAAGGTCCGCCTTCAGGATCTGGAGTTTGACGAGGAAGTGGAGTATACCATCGTCGGCTCGGCGGAGTCGGATCCGGAGAAGAACCGGATTTCCAATGAATCTCCGGTTGGCCAGGCCTTGCTTGGGAAGAAGATTGGCGATACCATCGAGGTACAGGTGCCTGCCGGGGTGATACGGTACAAGATCTTAGAGATCACACGCTGACATAGAATCACACGTTGACGTGGACGTGATCGGCAAGATTCGGTAAAGGACTGAAGAAGAAGGGACTGCATCATTATGTCGCAAGAGATATTGGAGCAAAGCGAAATCATCCAATCGCGCCATCAGAAACTGGAGCAATACAGAGAGATGGGGGTGGACCCTTACGGCGTTCGCTTTCAGCCGACGCATCATGCGCAGGAGATCCTCAACGCTTACGGCGAGTTGGATAAGGAGGCGCTGGCGGAGCTGGCTGTGCAGGTGCGGATGGCCGGCCGTCTGATGACCAAGCGCCTGCACGGCAAGGCTGGATTTGCCCATATCCAGGATCTGACCGGCCGGCTGCAGATTTATGTCCGCTCCGATGAGGTGTCGGAACAGGAATACCGCATTTTTCAGATGTTGGATATCGGCGATCTGATCGGCGTGGAAGGCGAGCTCTTCAAGACCAACCGCGGTGAGACGACGGTTCTGGTCAGGCGTTTGGTTTTTTTGACCAAATCGCTTCTGCCCCTTCCGGACAAGTATCACGGGCTGAAAGATGTTGAACAGCGGTACCGGGAACGATACGTCGACCTGATTGTCAACCCTGAAGTCAAGGACACGTTTCTCATCCGCAGCAAGGTGATTCAGGGCATTCGCAGGTATCTGGATGAACAAGGCTATTTGGAAGTGGAGACGCCGACGATGCATACCGTTGCCGGAGGAGCGGCGGCGCGCCCCTTTATCACGCACCATAACGCCCTGGACATGACCTTGTATATGCGGATAGCCATTGAGCTGCATCTCAAGCGTTTGATTGTCGGCGGACTGGAGAAAGTGTATGAAATCGGCAGGGTATACCGGAATGAAGGCATCTCTACCCGTCACAACCCGGAGTTCACGATGCTGGAGTTGTATGCCGCCTATACCGATTACCACGACATGATGACGCTGACGGAAGAGATGATTTCCAAGGTGGCCAGGGAGGTCAAGGGCACGACGCAAATCACCTATCAAGGGCAACAGGTCGAGCTGGCTCCCCCGTGGCGCCGCGTTTCCATGGTGGAACTGATCCGCGAAACGCTGTCCATCGACTTCACGCAGCCGATGAGTGATGAAGAGGCGCGGCGGCTGGCGGTTCAGCATGGGCTGAGCGTGGATGATCATATGGGCTTCGGCCATGTGGTCAACCTGTTTTTTGAAGAATTTGTGGAGGACAAGCTGATTCAACCGACATTTGTCTATGGCCATCCGGTCGAAATTTCCCCGTTGGCCAAGAAAAATCCGGCAGATCCCCGCTTTACCGAACGCTTTGAACTGTATATTGTCGGCCGCGAACATGCCAATGCATTCAGCGAATTGAACGACCCCATCGAGCAGCGGAAGCGTTTTGAGGATCAGCTCAAGGAACGCGCCCGAGGAAATGAAGAGGCGCATGAGATGGATGAGGATTTTATCCGCGCGCTGGAATACGGGATGCCGCCGACAGGTGGCCTAGGGATTGGCATTGATCGGCTGGTGATGCTTTTGGCCGACGCGCCTTCCATTCGCGATGTGCTTCTCTTTCCGCTGATGAAAGAACGAACCTGATCGGTTCACGCGGGCGAATGGCAAGGACAAGGAAAAATCGCTGGCGAATTGGGAACGGGAGCGCTCGCTTCGAAAAGGAGGTTGGAGCCGTGCAAAAAAAGTGGTTCTACAGAAAGTGCCTGGTCACCGTGGGTGTGGTCGCGTGGTTGATCCTCGTCCTCAGTGCTTGCGGAACGGCCGGCGCCCCGCAAGACACGGGACAGGGACAGGCGCCTGCTGAGGTGCCCAATACGGGCGACACGGAATCGACTTCCTCAGATGACGCGGCAAAACGAGAGGATCAAACCGGTCAGGTGAAAGAGGGCGATCAGAACAATCCCCTGGAAAACGAGGCATTTCGCGTGACTCAGCCACAGGCAAGCGACGTCATCGGCATGTCCTTCAAGGTTGCAGGTGAGGCGCGTGTCTACGAAGGGAATTTTCACTACACGATAGAGGATGGACATAATATCCTGGCGGAAGGGACAGGG
This sequence comes from Bacillus thermozeamaize, assembly GCA_002159075.1. Taxonomy (NCBI): domain Bacteria; kingdom Bacillati; phylum Bacillota; class Bacilli; order Caryophanales; family Bacillaceae; genus Bacillus; species Bacillus thermozeamaize. The sequence goes on along the minus strand of LZRT01000107.1, from coordinate 696 downwards.
AAGACGGAAAAGGGAGCGCCGGAGTGGAGTCCTTTTGAGCTCCAGATTCAACTGGAACAGCCTCCTTCCAGTCCGCATGGCATGTTGATCCTATATGAGAAAAGCGCCAAGGATGGCACGCCGGTCAATCAGTTGAATGTGCCGCTGAACTTTGATGAGAAAATTGTCAAACCGATGAGCGCACAGTGACCGGATGCGGCGCTGCGGCAGATCCTCTTTCACGTGAGCGAGATACTGCAAGCCGAGGAATATGGCTGGTTACGGCGGGAGCGGGACAGCTCCCTTTTTTGCATCATCCGTTTGGATGAAAGGAAATGCCACTTGCATCATGGGATCAAACCTGCTATATTATATCTTGCTTTGTTCACCGGCATAAAAAGGTGAACCAAAGAGCAACCGCAAGCAAGAAAAAAACGAGAAAAACATCTTGACAAAGACACAACAGACATGATATATTAAAAGAGTCGCGCTCACGAAGGAAACCAGTGAGCGGCGGACGACAGAAAGATAAACGAACAGCAGCAACAAAGCGATGTTCCTTGAAAACTGCACAATGAAGCGAACCTGATGAGTCAGAGTTGAACTTTTTTCATGGAGAGTTTGATCCTGGCTCAGGACGAACGCTGGCGGCGCGCCTAATACATGCAAGTCGAGCGGGGAGGCAAGCGGAAGCCTTCGGGCGGAAGCTTGCATCCT
>LZRT01000106.1 GCA_002159075.1 Bacillus thermozeamaize | reverse complement strand
TCGACCTTTCCTCCTTCAGAATTTCCAGCACGATTTGGGCTTTTTGTTCCGGTGTAAACGTTCTGCGGATGGTTGTCATCAACTAAGAAACTCCTTTTTTGTTGTCTAGTTTTCGTAGTCCATTATAGTGGGCGACCATCTACAAGTACAAAAATCCGGGTCAGCTCAACGTTTCAACCCACGCCCACGCACGGTGGGCGACCAAAACGCCTAGACATGACTTCCCGAAAGAGATGGGTTTCAACCCACGCCCACGCACGGTGGGCGACGTTACTCCGGGAGTGTCGTTTTCCCGGGAGAAGAGTTTCAACCCACGCCCACGCACGGTGGGCGACAAATTCTGCCAAGCGAACGAAAAACCAAACATCAGTTTCAACCCACGCCCACGCACGGTGGGCGACTCGGAGAGTCATTAGGTCTGGCGAAGCAGTCCGCTGTTTCAACCCACGCCCACGCACGGTGGGCGACCGGGAGACACAGCCTCTGACGCAGGCGGGTTTCGGTTTCAACCCACGCCCACGCACGGTGGGCGACTTGATGTTTCCGACTTCTGGCGGACTGAACAGCGTGTTTCAACCCACGCCCACGCACGGTGGGCGACTTGCAACGCGGGACGCTTTGCGGTTGTCTGAAAGGTTTCAACCCACGCCCACGCACGGTGGGCGACATCACCCTCGACGAAAATGGCGTCGGTACGGGCGTTTCAACCCACGCCCACGCACGGTGGGCGACGTGGCCGCCTCCAGCTGCGCGATGCCGGCGTTAGTGTTTCAACCCACGCCCACGCACGGTGGGCGACCGGCGTTCGCCCCCTCGGCGCCAACACCCACGGCCAGTTTCAACCCACGCCCACGCACGGTGGGCGACCGAAATAGCTTTCACGACGATGTTGGGTGACGCGGAGTTTCAACCCACGCCCACGCACGGTGGGCGACTTATGCTTGGTTCGATGCGAGCGAAGGCGAAGTGGTTTCAACCCACGCCCACGCACGGTGGGCGACAAGCGCATCAACGATTATCTGGGCATCAAGCCCGAGTTTCAACCCACGCCCACGCACGGTGGGCGACTTAGAGGATGGACGAAGAGTACTTCATCAAAGGGGTTTCAACCCACGCCCACGCACGGTGGGCGACGCTTGATCGTCTCGACAGTGTGCTGGACTTCCTTGTTTCAACCCACGCCCACGCACGGTGGGCGACGACTGGCCACGGGTATTTGTTTGTCAGCGGTGCGGGTTTCAACCCACGCCCACGCACGGTGGGCGACGTTTGGACGGGTGTTACGATTTCTTCGACGCGGAGTTTCAACCCACGCCCACGCACGGTGGGCGACAAGCGGCTGCTTTGCTTTCCGTGGACCGTTTCGGTTCGTTTCAACCCACGCCCACGCACGGTGGGCGACTCCAGACGTGAGGGCGAGGAGAAAGAGTGTGTAATAGTTTCAACCCACGCCCACGCACGGTGGGCGACCCGGACGGTTTCGGCGGCCGACAGGGATGAAGTCCTGTTTCAACCCACGCCCACGCACGGTGGGCGACCAACCAGGCACAAGCACGCCGCCGAGGTTTCCGGCGTTTCAACCCACGCCCACGCACGGTGGGCGACCCAGTTATCGTCCCCCCGATGATCGTCCCGGCCTGTTTCAACCCACGCCCACGCACGGTGGGCGACCAGTGGCTCCGGGAGCATGTGGTGGACAAGCCTTGTTTCAACCCACGCCCACGCACGGTGGGCGACGAAAAGATGCCCTGCATGGGAGCGTCTAAGCAGGTTTCAACCCACGCCCACGCACGGTGGGCGACGGCATCGAGTCGTCGACGATGACGCGCTTGTTCATGTTTCAACCCACGCCCACGCACGGTGGGCGACGCGGGTCTTCGTTCACAATCATGAGATCGAACCAGTTTCAACCCACGCCCACGCACGGTGGGCGACCATTGTTATATGCCGCAAGGTTTGCAACGTAAATAGTTTCAACCCACGCCCACGCACGGTGGGCGACGTGTCTTCCTTGTCCACGTCCACAGTGGACGGGATGTTTCAACCCACGCCCACGCACGGTGGGCGACTCGATTTACTCAAAATATCATTCCTTGATGCAGAAAGTTTCAACCCACGCCCACGCACGGTGGGCGACCCTGTGGAGTTCTCCCAAGCCTTTCGGCGGCTTCTTGTTTCAACCCACGCCCACGCACGGTGGGCGACATGGAGCATATGAAATCGCCGCATATGGCGATTATGAGTTTCAACCCACGCCCACGCACGGTGGGCGACGAAAAGATCGTCCAGCCGCGATGCCACTGCGAGGTGGTTTCAACCCACGCCCACGCACGGTGGGCGACCCCCTCCCAAACGTCTGGCTCGGCGTCAGCGTGGAGTTTCAACCCACGCCCACGCACGGTGGGCGACTTTCTTAGCCATTCTCTAAACCTCTTTCTTTTTTCCGTTTCAACCCACGCCCACGCACGGTGGGCGACCTACGAGCCCGAGACGGACAAGAAAAACATCATTGTTTCAACCCACGCCCACGCACGGTGGGCGACCCATCATCAGGCGAGATTACTAGGCAATTTCATCGTGTTTCAACCCACGCCCACGCACGGTGGGCGACCTCATCAGGCGGGATTATTAGGTAATTTCATCGTGTTTCAACCCACGCCCACGCACGGTGGGCGACGCAATTCGGCGTACTCGTCGGACTCATAGTCTGGTTTCAACCCACGCCCACGCACGGTGGGCGACTTTTTCTGCTTGTTTTCTGTTTTTTGCTTCGAGGTTTCAACCCACGCCCACGCACGGTGGGCGACAGTATCTTGAAGGCTTGCAAAAGCAGTACGCAAGCGTTTCAACCCACGCCCACGCACGGTGGGCGACCACTGTTGACCCGGCGCGTGGGTCATGGTGGAGCGGTTTCAACCCACGCCCACGCACGGTGGGCGACCTGGAGCAGTGCTAACCGGGATAGGAGGTATTGGTTTCAACCCACGCCCACGCACGGTGGGCGACCTTAGACCGGTAAAGTTGGCCGTGGACATCGCAGGTTTCAACCCACGCCCACGCACGGTGGGCGACTCCGAGGTATTCAATGCCGTTGGGAATAGCGTCGTGTTTCAACCCACGCCCACGCACGGTGGGCGACGGGGTTCCTCAGGTGCCTGTTCCAGTTGTTCCGTCGTTTCAACCCACGCCCACGCACGGTGGGCGACTCGCATATTGCGTTAACGGAAAAATCACGAAAATAGTTTCAACCCACGCCCACGCACGGTGGGCGACATTTATGGGAACGGATACCTTTAGCATAAACGAGGTGTTTCAACCCACGCCCACGCACGGTGGGCGACCTCCGCGTAAACGCTTCAGAATGCGATCCAAAGAGAGTTTCAACCCACGCCCACGCACGGTGGGCGACGTGGCACACGATCGGCGGCGTCCGGCGGTGGCAAGTTTCAACCCACGCCCACGCACGGTGGGCGACGTGTTGCTACGATCCGGTGCAAAATACCGGATTACGTTTCAACCCACGCCCACGCACGGTGGGCGACGAGTATTTCCCGACGATCAAACGATATGGCGAGGGTTTCAACCCACGCCCACGCACGGTGGGCGACTCCTCCACCCGGATAGTATCCGTAATATTGGAAAAGTTTCAACCCACGCCCACGCACGGTGGGCGACCGGCGAATATGCTCGGCTGGTACAGGCTGTGCAAGTTTCAACCCACGCCCACGCACGGTGGGCGACGCGAAGCTCGTTGCGCTGACGGTCGTCGACGAGGTTTCAACCCACGCCCACGCACGGTGGGCGACGGCGTGACCGTGCCGGAAGCGATGGAGAAGGTCTCGTTTCAACCCACGCCCACGCACGGTGGGCGACGCGCTGACCTATACAGACGGAAACCTGGCGCTGGTTGTTTCAACCCACGCCCACGCACGGTGGGCGACAGCAACTCGCCCACGCCTGGCTCGGCCGCGGACCGGTTTCAACCCACGCCCACGCACGGTGGGCGACGACGTCACCAGCTACTATCCGAGCCTCATGATCGTGTTTCAACCCACGCCCACGCACGGTGGGCGACTGCTCAGTTTGACATAGGGGTGGCATGATGGAAGGGTTTCAACCCACGCCCACGCACGGTGGGCGACCGCGGCCTTGCGTGAGTTGGATGACTGAAAAAGCGTTTCAACCCACGCCCACGCACGGTGGGCGACATGTCCTCGTGTTCTACGGCATGGATCAAGTCAAGTTTCAACCCACGCCCACGCACGGTGGGCGACTCGCAGACTGGGCCCGTTGGTTCGCTAACCTTGATGTTTCAACCCACGCCCACGCACGGTGGGCGACTTAGCTCCTGCTCGGTCTTCGCCACTTCGCGCTGGTTTCAACCCACGCCCACGCACGGTGGGCGACGATCGGCTGGAGCATGAGATCGATCAGCGGGTGGAGTTTCAACCCACGCCCACGCACGGTGGGCGACGCGATTGGATATGAAAATGTTATGGGTTCATTAGATGTTTCAACCCACGCCCACGCACGGTGGGCGACAACCGGGCCGGAGTGGATATGCTTGATATGATTCGGTTTCAACCCACGCCCACGCACGGTGGGCGACTCTGTCTCCCAGAAACCTTGAAAAATAAGGAGAAAATTGCGATGATGCGCGAATCTGTGGTTAATGAGAAATAAAAAATCCTTTTTTTACATCGTAATCTTTACTTCCCTTACAAAATGAACATCGCGAACAAACTGGGGTTTTCATGATTATTGCAGGTTCGCGCACATTTAAACCATTATTACGCCTTCCGGATCATAACCCGGTTTGGCGCCAATATGTTCAACGCGTCCCCGCCAATTGGAACCCAGGTAGTAGATTCGCAAACTATCTTTTGATGGGTCGATGATTTTTTGAAGCTGATGTTTTAACTCGGCAAGTTGGGCCGGATCAAGCAGACATTCGAATACGGAGTTTTGCACGCGTTGTCCATAATTTTCGCAGCATTTTGCTACCCTGCGAAGTCGTGTTTGACCGGTTATGCTTGCCGTGTTTACATCATACGTGATCAACACCATCATGCCCAATTTCCCTCATTTTGCCACGAAGGGCGGATAATCATCAAGGTCCCCGCGCATATGACGAGCGAGAAGCAAGGATTGGACATATGGAAGCAGGCCAATCGGTACCTTCTCATCAATGAATGGATGCCGAAGTTCTTCGCGCTTTCTCAACTGCCACTCTGTCAACACTGTCTTTCGTGCATCCTCTTTGAGAATATAAGCTCCGGTTTCTTTTTGCAGAAAATCATCCGGCTGAAGTTGCCGGCGATTGATTAAAGACAACGCCAGCCGATCCGCCAGGAAAATACGGAATTCTTCCATTAAGTCCAGAGCCAAGCTGTTTCGGCCCGGACGGTCCCGATGGAGAAAACCGATCTGGGGATCCAGGCCGACGGATTCCAAGGCGTGCGTGATGTCTGATGCCAACAGGGTATACAAAAACGATAGCAGCGCATTGAGACGGTCGGTTGGCGGCCGTTTCACACGCCCGGAAATCTGAAAAAATTCCTTGTTGACCAAAACCTGCTCGGACAGTACGGAAAAATATTTTCTGGCAGCCAGCCCCTCCAAACCACGCAATTCGTCCAGTGATTCACATTTTCCTATCATGGAGGCATAATTGGCCAGATCCTTGCAGGCAACTTCCAACCGAGGGCGGTCCAATTTTTCGCCGTGATCGCGCAATGACCGCATGAGGGAAACTCTGGCATTCGCGAGTTTCGACAAGACGAAACGTTTTGCCAATCTCAAGCTGTGGCTTTCCGAATCGCTCCAACGGTACTGGGTTTTTCTCAAATACACGTTTCCCTTGGTCATCCCGGTGACTCTGGCTTTGAATTTCCCGGAAGGTGAAAGAAAAACAATCGTGACCCCATGGTCGACGCATAGTTCCATGGCCTCCGGGCTTACTCCCCGATATCCAAAAACCACGACCGATTCAAGATTAATGATGGGAATTTGGATTTCTTTTTTCTCTTCGGACCGTACGACCAGGGTTTCTCCCTTCGCTCCGATGTACACATCAGGTTTGGTCACGTATAAAGTGTTGAGAAGTTTTCGTATTTCTTCACACCTCCATTTCGTTCAGAAGCTGTTGAACGTAAGTCTTGGCTGAGCGAAATCCGGATTGACTCCATTTGGGCTGGCAAACGTCAAACAGGGAACAGGAGTCGCAATGCTTCCCGTATTTTGCAGACGGTGTGCGTTTTTCGGAAAAAAGCAGATGCATCTCCTCGGCCATGCGGTGGACGCGATCACGAAGAGATTCGGAAAAATACACTTCTTCCCTACGATTTATCGTTGCGTAGTATAGAAATCCGGATTCGATCCGGACGTTTAACATCTCTTCCAGGCAAATCGCCTGCGCGCAAAGCTGCACTTCATCCCGGTCGTCTTTTTTGGGACGGCCTTTTTTGTATTCGACGGGGACGACTCGCCAGAAGCCGTCCCGCCCGTCGAGCTGTATGGTTTGATCGCTTTCTTCGCTTACCCGGTGAAACTCCACCACATCTGCCGTGCCCCTGAGGCGAAGACGATCTGAAACCAAGGGCATGGCCCGGACAATCCGAAGCCTGCCCCTGGTTTCATCCGCGAACTCGTCGTCCGAACGTTCATGGACTTGATGTCCGATCACCGTGTGTACATTCTCCGCCCACTGCTGCTCGATATGGATGAGAGCCCACTGCCGGGGACAAAAGGCGTAATGCTGAATCCCCGACAGCATGAGGTAATCGTCGTCATCCCGGTACATGGCTCAGAGGATCTCCATGATCTTGACCCCTTGCGGGGCTTCACCCACGGCCACTTCGTAATCCTGATACGAGCGGGGGACGGAGACCTCCGGCTTTCTTCTGACCTGAACGAGCTGGAACAGCTTGTGTGCCTGGGCATTGCCCAAGGCCGTCTCGTGTTCGAATACGACGAGCTTCTGGGCGGACATTTTGCCGCGGGAAGCCGACCGGTCATGCTCAAACATCTGGACCAGAGCCGTCCAGAGCAGTTCCAGGTCCGCTTTGCTGAAGCCGGTTTGTTGAGCCAGCGGAGCGGAGACGTAACCTTCCACCCGATACAGGCCATACGGCACGAAGGCTTTGCGCCCCATGGTCCGTTCCTTCTCGGCGTCTTTTTCGTTGGTCACGGCCATCCTCGTTATGGTCGCTTCCATCGGCGAGATGGGATCGATGCTTTTGGCAAAGCCCAGCTGCACCGGACCGCGTACCTGGCCGCAATTGACCCCCGTGGTCATGACCGCGCCGAACGCCCGGATGTCAAAGTACTTGGCGCACATCCAGCGGGCAAGTTTCAATTGGTCTTCTCTTTTTTTGGCTTCCAGTTTGTCTTTGTCTTCTTTCACTTCAATGTCCGGATGGTGGTCAAACGCTTCCTTGTTCAGCTGATTGAGCACGACGCCTTCCCGGACGTAAATCTCATAACCGGGCTCTCCGGCTTTCGCGAGCTCCACGTAATTGCGAATCTTGCGTTTCAGGCACACGTCCGTGACCAGACCGGCCCCCGTTTCGGCATCAATCCGCGGCAGGTTGCCGGCGTCCGGGTCGCCGTTCGGATTCCCGTTTTCCACGTCGAACAGAAGGACAAATTCATACCGTTGGTTGATCGCTTCGTTTTGCATGGACAATCCCTCTCCTCGTATAGTAGTTTTTGAAGGCAGTTGCCTGGCCGATTTCCAGTCTCCTCGGGGACTGGAGGCCACCTTCAAAATTTCCAGCTTGCTCTTTGAAAATTTCACATCAGGGACTGGACTTTCCGGCATGCCTCCGGACAATGGTACTCAGGGGCCATTCGGGGAAATTCGACT
>LZRT01000105.1 GCA_002159075.1 Bacillus thermozeamaize | reverse complement strand
CTTAGCAAAGCACAGTCCCTGGTCATCGGTGTTGGAGAGGGTTTACCGGGCGTTTGCATGACACGGACATGATGCAGGAGACGCTTTGGAACGACCTGTCGTCCGCCAGGTCTGTTTGGCATTCATGGATTTGAATTGACAAGCTATGATGCGTCCTTCTGCCATCGTAAAAAGCCAGTTCTTACGACCATCACAGAAAAAATGACTAAAATTACCGGTTTCAGAAACCGGGTTCCGAAACTATCCGCGGACGATCACGGATTCAGGAGCAATCTTTAAAAATATATTCTTGCTTCGACTGGTCAATTTGCCTTTTGATCGAACATATGCTTGCATTTGCATAAGGGAAGGGATATAATGTTAACAGAACTTACCATCCCTAACTCCCTTTTGCCGGAGACAAGGGGTCTCCCTCGCTTGTGGTTTCGATCTCCACGAAACCGACACAAGAAGGGCGCTGAATCCGAAAGGACAGCAGTTGGCTACCCCATCCGTGAACTTCCCCCTGATGGAGACAGGTGCGGAAGCGGGGCAACACGGAGCGGAAGAATTCCCCGACACTCCCGATGCCGGAGATGAGGGCCACGGTACCGAGAGGGCCGTGAAAAAAGTTTGGCGCACGCATCTGCGCTTTGAAACTTAAGAGCAAAGTTAAAGCCGATTCGTTGCGTGATGGTTCGCGCGATGAATCGGCTTTTTGCATTTAGTGGGAGAAAATCTAAAAACGTTTTGAAATGAGGTCGGCTTGCGCGAGCGATCGCGTGATCCGGCTTTTTTATTAAAAAATGAACGGAGGTTTGAAGAGCATGAGCAGCATTTTGAAAAATGTCGTCGCCGTAAAGCAGTCCGTCGGAGATGTCAGCATCATCGGTCATTTGACCTGGTACTCGCTATCCGAGATGCTCATCACGCGGGACGAACTCAAGAAAAAGATGGTGGAAGCCGGCCTTGGCGAAGGTTTCATGCCGCATGAAATCCGACTCCCGGATGCCTTCAGGCGTGCGACGTCCAAAAAGTTTCGGCACCGGATTTCGGAGGCGGTCGTTGAAAACTATCTCTTTCGAGAGGTTGCCTCCGACAACCGCATGATTCAGCGCAACATCGTGTGCGAGGTGGTCGACCAAAAGGGACGCCGTCTGGCATATGACGGAGCGGCCGCCACGCTTGTGCTGGATAAAACCAGCGCCAAAGTGACCGTAAGCGCCATATCGCGTCTTGCCGAAGAGCTGGCCCGGGACGCCGTGACGAAGTTTGAGATTTACCGGCACAACTACGGGACCAACACGATCCGCTCCGTCATCATGAGTATCCTGAAAAGCATGGCGCCCACGCCTGTAAGGCCGTCTGGCGGCGTCTACTTCGTCCCGGCCCGGCACACGGATCGGCTGGAAGCGATGCTTCGGTTTGTAAAGCTTCTGGATCACGGCGAAGGGGAGAAGGTTCCCCTCATCGATACGACCGATATGCGCAATCTGATCACGCGGAAGCTTCTGGATCACCTGCGCGAGACGCTGCGCGCATGCGAAGAAGGCGTATCCAACCAGCTCCCCAAGGGCCAGATGAAAGAAATCCTGGAACACGCAAGACAAGTCGCCCAGGACTATGTGCAGTACAAAGCCATCATTACGGGCGATCTGAAGGAAATGGAGGAGCTTGTTGCCGGCATCCGGGAGAAGGTTTCGGCTGCGCTGATAAATATGGCCGTGTAAAAAGCCAAGAAAGGAGGGGCTTTTGTTGCAAGCGTACTCCGATCATTGGGACTTGATACAGCAGGTCCTTCGCGATCATGTTGATCGCGGGGACTTGCGGTATTCGGAACACGCAAATGAAAGGATGGATGAAAGGGGCATAACGCGGAAAACGGTCGAGCACATTGTTTACCGCAACCGCCCGACCGAGATGCACGAGCCATTTCAATACCCATATGGGGAAAACCCTTATGCGAATCCCGACCCCGTGTTTACGGTTGTGGGAGAGCATGAAGGAAGAAAGATTGCAGTGGCATTGGCCCTGAAACGCCGCGGGCGAAGCCTTTTGTTTACTGTCATCACGGCGTTTGAGGCTTCTGGCCGCCATATCTGAAATGATGTCGTCGCCCCGGATTTTGGTTATAATATGTTCACCAGGAAAGGGGAGGCGATGGCGATGAGGGGGAAGAAGACCATGAACATTGATGGTGTTCGAACGACCAACTTCCCGTATGAAGTGATCGACGGGGAGGAACACTACAACCTTCACGCAGCCGTCGTTGTTGAGCACATCACGGAAAACATCCCGCGGGAAGCAAAACCGGCGATCACGATCGACTACGACAAAATTCCCGAGTCCTTTCACCGCGCCGTGCGGGAAAAAATGGGGATCAAGCAGCCTGACGCGATAAACGAGGCGGAGACGCGCGAGCGGGAACAAAAACTCATTGAATTTTTGGACAAAGGCGCAAAATAAACAAGATCTTATTGCTGCGTCGATACAATCTTAAAATCGGATTCCACTGTTGAAAAGCCACAAGCGACCTTTGGTTGCTTGTGGCTTTTCTCTGTTAAAAGCGGGGGATTCCTTTGAAAGACGATCTCGCCACGGAAATCTGTATGGCGATCAAACGAGCCGTCCAAAGGCGCAAGAAGCGCGGCGCGGACATCTTTGAAGTCCTTCGGTTTCTTGACCGTCTCATGAAAGTGTGGAAAAACCGGGCAGTCCGCGAATTTATCATGACGCTGGCCATTTTTGAAATTCTGAAAACCATTTTGGAACTGGAGGGTCGTCATGAAAATCAAAGCCATCCAAAACGCGCTTAACCAGGAATTTGCCGAGCGGGAAGAAGTGATTGAAGGTTTGATCGTCGCCCTCATTGCACGGCAGCACTGCCTGCTCATCGGCCCGCCTGGCACCGGAAAATCGGCCCTGGTTTCCGGACTAACGAAGCGGATCACCGGAGCGAACCATTTCCAGTGGCTTCTCACCCGCTTCAGCACGCCGGAGGAGCTGTTCGGTCCGGTGAGTCTCAAGGAACTTGAGCAAGGCATCTACAAACGAAACATCGCCGGAAAGTTGCCTGAGGCGCACCTTGCGTTTGTGGACGAAATCTTCAAGGCAAATTCGGCGATTCTAAACAGCCTTCTTTCGATCATCAACGAAAGGCTGTTTTACAACAACGGACATCCGGTGCAAGTTCCGCTCATGACGCTGGTTGGAGCATCCAATGAGTATCCGGAGGAAGGCGAAGGGCTGGAAGCGCTCTTTGACCGGTTCCTTCTGCGTTTTGAAGTGGGCTATATCGGCGAAGACCAGGCGTTTCTCTCCATGATGAGAGGTCCTCAGTCGGTTCCGGCGGACATGACCATCGACGAACTTTATGAACTGCAATTTTTTAGCGACACCGTCACAATCCCCGACGAAGTGTACACGACGCTCGCCAATATCCGCCGAGAGCTTATGGATGAGGGAATACGGCCTTCCGATCGGCGCTTCAAGCAGTCGCTTTCTGTGATCCGTGCAAAAGCAGTGTTGGAGGGAAGAGGACAGGCTGTTGTCGAAGACATTTTGATCCTCAAAAACAGCCTGTGGGAGCGGCCTGAACAACGGGAGAAGGTCGCCGGGATTGTGAAGAAACACGCGCAAGACCCGGTAAAGACAAAACTGGATGAGGTAAGGGACGAAATGAGAAGTATTTTAGAATCGGTCACCAAAAACAACACTCCCGAGCAGGCGGTTGAAGCGACAAAGAAGCTGAAAATGTTGGTGTCCGACTTGCAAAATCTTAATCAGAATTATCCGGATCGTAAAGAAATCGACAATGCGATACAGGCGATTCAAAAGTCGCTTGAGAAAATTGCCTCCCAGGTATTGGGGGTGTGACAAATGCACGATTCGGTGCTGAACACGGACGCATTTGACCGCAGACGTTTCGTGCAATTGCTCGAAATGTCCGAGAAAATGCAACAGTTGGAGCGGAAGGGGAAGGAAACTTTCCCTTCCTTCCGACCTTTAATGGGCGATATGTGGGCCGGACTGTTCAAAATGAAACCGGAGCTGCTTACAGAAGTCGATCCAGCGTTGGAGATGAACCGTCAACTCATGGAGCGTGTAATGAACGAAAACGGCTTCCATGAATTTCGTGAGTTCACTCGACTGGATGATCTGGCATCCGCACTGGGTACGGTGAAGTACACTGAGACGGTGCTGGGGTGGATCGATGAGCAGGCAAAGCAGAATCAAAGTTTCCGGCAAGCCCTTCAGCAGGTTATGAGCGGTGAAGGCGACGCGGTGCAGCAGGCGGTAAAAGCATTGGCAAAGGCGCTTGAGCAAAATGGTCAAGTCCTGGCCAAGTCGCTTAGCCGCGCGGCTAAAGATGCCATTCAAACAAAAGATAATCTGAAATCCTTACTTGGGGGTATTGAAGCAGGAAGTGGCGACGCGGAACTGAAGAAGGTTCCGCTGCGGGATCAACTGGCTTTGGCTGAAAAACTGTCTGCCGAGCCCAAGTTAAAGGAAATTGCCCAGTGGGCCGGCCGCCTGAAGCTGATTGCCCGTCAGAAGCAGCGTTCCAAACATCGGGAATCCATTGATCGCAGCGGGATCACGAGGGGGAATCAGGTGGAAAAATTGCTTCCATCGGAGCTTGCTGCTTTCTCCAGCCCCATCACGAAAAGTGATTTCCTGCGCCGGTTTGCAGAGGGTCAAACACTTCAGTATGACACGAAAGGAAAAGAACAGCTTGGGAAGGGCCCGATTATCCTCTGTTTGGATCAATCCGGAAGTATGAGTGATCAGGATACAATTGCAAAAGGCTTTGTTCTTGCGCTCATGAGCATTTCACGAAAACAGCACAGGGATTTTGCATTGATTCCGTTCAGTAACGAGGCCTTGGCCCCTAAGATATACGGAAAAGGCCGGATTACAATCAATGACATGATCCAACTGGCTGCCCAATTCCTTGACGGTGGGACAAACTTTGAAAAGCCTTTAAAAAACGCAGCTGCGGTCATTGAACAGAGCAATTTTAACCGGGCAGACGTCATTTTTGTAACTGACGGGGAGGCAGATGTATCCGATAAATTCCTTGAAAACTGGAACGCGCTGAAACTAAAGAAAGACTTTCGGGTTTTGTCCCTTCTGCTTGGGACAGCGAAGGAATTTACGGTTTCAAAGTTTTCAGACCGCGTCGTGAAAGCAAAAAATCTTCTGGATGATGCGGCGCATCAAGCGTTTGAAATTTGAAAAATGAGGTGATCCGAATGAACATTCAGAACCAAATTGAAAAATCAGATATTCCCGCTTGGATTCGTTTATCTTGTGACGGCGATCTTTGCGATGAGTGGGCGCGAAAATTCACTATTCAGAACGCAATTGAAGACTATAACGAATACAAAACAGAAGGAACAAGCTGAGTGAAATAATAGGGTATTCCCGACTTTGGAAGACATTTGTTGGGAATAGGGCCGCTTTACGCAGTCCTATTCCCATTTACTGAACCACAAGCAAGGGAGTTAAAAGCAATCACTCTTTTGAGAGAAAACGGATTCTTATCTGAATCTGAAAACGGGGCTGCTTAACGGTGTTTGAAATCTGAAAAATTCCTGAGAAGGAGTGGCTTACGTATGCCCAACTTGGAATGCCCGAACTGTGGACGAATTGAGTGCGACGGGTGTGAATACGATTACGCAGGTTGTTACAGCGGTTTCCCTGAAAAAATTATTGAATATCCCGAACAAAAAGAGGAAACGGAGGAAGAGAAGCGAGAAAGAGAGCGTCAAGAAAAGGAATATTTGCTTCAACTATATGAAAGATATAAACACTTGTACCCTCCAGGGTACAACCCCTTTGAAGAAGAAGATGATGATGATTTTGACTGGGAACGTGACGAGGATGATGACGAGAATGATTTTCAAGTTGTGACTATAAACATTGACGAACTCGTAGCTGAACGCATGAGAGCGTTGGTTGGAGACGAGGATACCGATGGCAAGCGTTCAAAGAAAACCCGCACAAAAAACCAAACAATGAAGAAAGTGTTGGAAGAACTGATTGAGAAACTTGACAAAATTTAATTTCGAAGCAGGGCGATCAAGCAGCCCTGCTTCCTTGTTTTTAGGCGGATTGACCTTCTTTTAGTTCCAAGAAAGGGGAATGCTCTTTGAATAGTTTTGTTCTACTTGTGATTGTCTGCATTGTTCTGATTGCACCGGTATTTATCGCTCTCTTGGTTGCCCTTTACGCCAAGATCAGTGGCTGTTACTTGAACCGGTACTACATTTTCAGCCGGAAACGATCTGGGGAGTACGAGCTACACTGCCATCCCGCGTTCGGGTTTTACTATGCAACCCCGGCCAAGTTCTTCGCCATGCGTAAAGACGCGATCCGCAGGTTCAGACGGCGTCACCCGGATGCCACTCTATTCGCTGTCACGACCACCTTGCAGGGGTTTTATGAGCGGAACGGTTACGTCGGGGAGCCGGTGCATCGGAAAAGCATCAAACACCTGGCCGGGCGCATTTCGGACTACGTTCTGATTCTCTGCAATCTGGCCAATTATCGGAAGCGAAACGAGAACGAGTGGCAGTTCGCGCACCTGATCCAACGGGTGAACCGCGCAATCCCGCATCGGTATGTTGTGTTTGAACAGATGAACGTTTGTTTATATAATAAGACAGGAACATTTGTTCGGAGGTCAAAATCCATGAAACAGAAGTGGTTCCCTTTGGGGCGTCGGAGCCTGCTTTTCGGTGTGCATCAGTTTATCTGGCACCCATGGACGGTTTATCGAGCCTGGAAAAGCCTGTATGGCCAACCCAGTTGGCGTGAAGTTGTCTGCATCATCATCCATGATTGGGGATATTGGTCAGCGCCGAACATAGACGGCCCGGAAGGTCAGCGGCACCCGGAACTGGGCGCGAGGATCGCGCGGTGGTTGTTTGGCGACAAATATGGCGATCTGGTATTGTATCACAGCCGCCACTATGCCCGACTCCACGGCCAGCCTCCAAGCAAGCTTTGTTGGGCAGACAAATTGTCGATCCTGTACGAGCCGAAATGGTTTTATCTCATTCGGGCGAAACTATCTGGTGAAATTCACGAGTACCGATTGAACGGGGAAAAAGAATTTGGCCTGGATCGTCCCCACAGCGAATGGTTCGACTGGTTGCGAGGCGAGTTCTTGAAACTGGCCATTACAAAAAGAGGGGACGCTGTGCCGTACCAAAGTAGGAATTGAGTAGCGCACGATCCAGCCTGCCGCACCGGATTCGTGCTGGCAGCCTGCTGCGGGACAGGCGCGGGATCGCGCGGTCAAAATCGGCGGGCACACGAAATAGCGCGGAGGGCCGCTGGCGAGAGCCGGCGGAAACCGGCGGTGGCCGGCGCGGGCATTCGGCGCGGACCCGGATTCCGAGACAGCTTAAGGATACTGAGAAGACAATGAGGTGATACGGAATGAAACGGGTGAACAAGCTGACCGAGGGTCGCAATTTGCTGTGGGAGGCGAGCCGGATGATTCTGCCCGAGCACAAGGAGCGGATGCGCAGCCGCCGGGACGAGGCGCGCCGGGGCGGAAGGCGGGAACGTCCGACGCTCGACGAGCAGGAGTGGGAACGGATCAATGAGATGATCGCGCGGTCACTGTATGAACGGACACCAGTGCGGCTGCGAATGTATGATCCGTTCGAATGTTGCATCGTGGAGGGCATCGTGGAGCAGTTCGAACCGGTGTCGGGGCGCATCAGGATAAATGGAGATTGGTTTGATACGAAAGATATCATTGGGGTGGATTGAGACCACTGGACCTCTGTCAATAGATTGGACACATGGAATCGAGAAAATTACGCAACATAATCGTACATTTGTTCGCATTGAATGGGTGTGAGATACCCGATCGCCGAATGGACTCGTTTGCGATTGTAGAAAAACTCGATATATTCAAAAATCTTGCTTTGCGCTTCCTTGCGGGTCTTGAACTTTTCCAGATAAAC
>LZRT01000104.1 GCA_002159075.1 Bacillus thermozeamaize | reverse complement strand
TCCCAAGGACTGATGAGTTTAACGGAAAGATATTTCGAAATTCGTCAAGGTTGGCGAACCGCCTAGTGCGGACCCGCATGCTAGGTGGTGTGGGGGGACGGGGGTTAGTCGCCCCCTCCTACTCGATTTTTATAATCGATTGCAAACCAATGGCAAACCTTACGGTTCCGAAACATTTTATCCTTTTTTCCAGGTGATGTTTTCCTAGTGATGCAAAGGGAAGAATGCATGTTTGGTTTCTTGTGTTAAATAAAAGCCCATCCGGGTATTTGACGCCTATACGGGGGGATAACGCAAATGATGTGAACGGGGAGATCGAGCATCCTGGACCTCGATTGATGTTGAGTTTAACCTGACCGCCGCTCCAATAAGCAGGAATAGCGCTCCGATGAATGTGATGGTTGCGGCCAAGTGATTCAATTTAGCAACACGTTTACGATTTGCCATCATCACACCCCCACTTGATTGATTAATTATATGTTGCAGCGAGAAAATGGCGCGGACTGATGTATAAAAAATTTAGCCCAAAGGGCTATCAATTTAGTTCATTTTTTATGGTCTCTTGAGGTTCATTTAAGGCATCAAATGCAGTAACGATTAAGTTTGCTAGTTTTTCGATGTCGTCAATGGATTGAATGATTATTCTGCTCTCCCCTCTGCCTTTAGGTGCTTGGACTACTGTAAAATCGGGACAGAGTTTCGAAGCAAGATTAACATCTAATCGTGTAATGATATTTTTCTCAATTGCATCAAGATCAATCCTTAAAAACCAACGTGTTGTTACTCGATCGAAAATTGAGAAGTAAGCGGTTGTATCTTTATAATTGAGTTGTGAGACATCGCGTTCTGCTTTTACAAGTATATTTTTTACGATTTCAAAAGTCCTTATTTCATCTTCATGTGTAACAATGACTCTCTTAGGTGAATTGTTTTCTTCCTCTTGATCTAAATCATCTGTTTCGTCAGACGGTTCTTCATCCGATGGTTTTGTTTTTTCATTTTGTGATAGTTCCTTTGATGATAAGCCTTCGCTTATTATTTCCAACAGAGTATTTGAAATGGCTTTTTTGATGATGGGACGAAATCTCTCAATCACATTTGAAGTAATTCTCGTATTACTAAAGTCTTTGATGAGGAATCTTATGAAGTCGTCTGAGGGATTTTGAAACAATTCTTTTAAGGTAACATTTAAGTTAGACATATATACGAGTTCTTCTGCATATTTTCTTATTTTTTCAGTATCGAAATTCTGTTTTGTAAACTGCTGTATCGCTTCGATGTCTGAAGAGGTTAAATTTTCCATATCAAACATCAGAAACGGTTTTGAGTCCATAATGTTTTCTTGATTTAGGTCAGTGAAAAACTTATATTGAATTCCGTTTGTTAGGATGGCCACTTTAACTTCCGGCGTAGCATTAAAATACCTTGAAAGTTGAGTGCTATGTTTATCGAGGTTTTCTGTCACTGGTTTGGCCTCTATAAACATGATAGGATTTCCGTTTTTGAAAATAGCATAGTCAACTTTTTCGCCTTTTTTTGAACCAAAATCCGCTATGTATTCAGGTCTTACTTCAAGAGGATTGAAAACATCATATCCAAGCTTTTGTAAGAAAGGGATGATTAATGACTGTTTTGTCATTTCTTCATTGGTAATATGAGGTTTTCTCTCGCTGATGAGAACTGACAATCTTTGTAACTCGTTTTTAAATTCCGCCTCCATGTTTTTCCCTCCGTGATAGGTTTACTATTCTTCCGGTATATCACCAGGATTTTACTTAAATTTTGTGTTGCTGGATAATTTCCCAATCCTTCCTCAAATCTTGGCATCGTCTTCATCTTTCCGCTAAATTGTCTTCACTTTCGAACTAAAAAGATGTTCCATAAAAAACCTACAACAACTTTGAATGGAAGACAATACCATCATCAAAAATTTCTCCACCAAGCACAATTCACGTGGTTATTTTATTTCCAGCAAGTCATCCAATCCAATTACAATAACGCCTAAACCCCTTATTTCTCCCAAAAAATGGGGCTGACCCAATAGTCGAATGACGATGGGCCAGCCCCAGAAGATCGGAGTTAGTAAATAAAGGGAAACATAAATGGATAAAGCATATATGGATGATATGGGTGATATGGAAAGTGCATATACGGATGATCTGGATAATGGTGAGGGTATGGATAAGGCATAAAAGGGTGGTGTCCGAATGGAATTTGTCGAAGAGGACCCATCGGATACCCATCCTGTCGGAAATCCTTTTCGTTGCTCACCGTTGTCATTCGTGAATCACCCTTTCAGGATAATCACCTAGGGAATAGGTACATTTCAATCTATGCGTCTATCCATAGATGGGAGCTTGTCATGAGAAAAATGGGGATTTGTAACGATTTTGGATCCTCGTTTTATTTTTTTTCCTTCTCGGTTATTATAAAGCTATCGTTTTTTTTTCGGAGGATTTAACAGGAGGGACATCATGCATGGATCATGAGAAACCGCTTTGTCCATGTTGCGGTCACGAACTTCGTTGGTGGCGCGGCAAGTGGAAGTGTTTCGTCTGTGGGCTTTGGGACGGTTGCTGAGGGGATGTCACCAGCGACCCGGGTGGGTTGTGGAATGATGAAGAGCTCTTAAGCCCCGAAATTGGATTGGACAGCCTCCCTAATTTCTGAGACTATGAAGTCAGGAGGTTGTTCAAATGGAACGTCGCAAATTTACTCCAGAGTTCAAGCGTCAAGTCGTTGAGCAGGCGATTGCTGCTGGGAATAACACCGTGGTCGCGCACAAGTACGACATTCGCCCGAATGTGGTGAGTAAGTGGGTTCGTCAGTATAAGGCTGGTCAATCCATGCAGGGCAGCAGTCCAAAAGGAAATGCCACCCACGTGACCCAGCAGGAACATGCCCAGCTCGTCGCCGAGAATCGTGAATTGGACAAGCAGAACGCCCATCTCAAACAGCTGTTGGGTGAGAAAGACCTCGAAATCGCTATCTTGCGTGATCTGCTAAAAAAAGCCAACCCTCACTTGCGGATAAAGTAGCCATTGCGCACAAGTGGATCACAGCCGGGTACAGTGTTACTCTCGTGCTGCGCATCGTGGGAGTGTCACGATCCACTTACTATTACCAGCTAACCCATGAACCCAAGCCGCATACGACGGCTGGCGGACGTCCCATTCCTGGGTATTCGCTGACCAAGGATAACCGCAAAGTCAGCGATGAGCAGATGAAAGAGTGGCTTATGGAGTCCATCGCCGGGGATGGATATGCATACGGTTACCGGAAGTTGACTCACATGCTCCGACAGGACTATGGGCTCGTGATCAACGAGAAGAAGGTGTACCGTTTGTGCAAAGAACTGGATGTTCTGCGCCCACAGCGGAAAATCCGCCGGAAACATCCCAGGAAACTGGCCCAGAACCGCACCATTACGGCACCAAACCAGCTGTGGGAGGTTGATGTGAAGTACGGATATATCGCTGGTGAGGACCGATTCTTCTTTGTCTTGTCCTACATCGATGTGTATGATCGCCAAATTGTGGGATATCACATTGGACTCACCTGTGAAGCACGGCATGCAGTTGAGACGTTTCGGGCGGCGTTGTGGAAACGTCAGATTCTTCAGCGTAATGCTCCGCTCCCGATCATCCGTTCAGACAACGGGCCACAGTTTGTGAGCCATCTGTTTGAATCGGAGTGTGAGTGCTGGAATGTCGAACACGAGCGCATCCCGCCCAAGACGCCGAATATGAACGCATACATCGAGTCATATCACAGGTTACTCGAGGATGAGTGTTTGTCCATGTATGAGTTCGAGAGCTACGCCGAGGCGTATCAGGCCGTGGTGGAGTTCGTACGCAGGTATAACACTTGCCGGCTGCATTCGAGCCTGCACTACCTCTCGCCGGTCGAGTTTTACCGCCGTCACATGGAAACAGGGTTACAACCAAGGCGCCCGGTTCGAGTATGACGTACGGCGGTACGTAGTATGGACCTTTGCCCCTTAACGGCCCACACCCAGCGGGAGGAGGAGCAGTCAAGGAGGACCGAAGGTCCAGCAACGGCGATCCTTGACGGCCCGACGACCGATGGCAATTTCTAGATGAGGGCAAAGGCCGTAGCAAGACTGCGCAACAGCGCAATATCGGGAGCATGTGTCCAATCTGCGGGGGTTAATCCGAGAGTAGCCAGGTTTTCTTGAGACAACGAAGCGATCAGGATCCCGAAGAACAGATGATGAGGATGCCAGTGGAGGGTAGCTAGGTGAAAAGATTCGTTGCCATCATATTGATGCTTTTTTTGTTGCCTGGATTGTATGGATGCTCGGTGGGTGAAAGTCCCAAAGATGTGGCCAACAACTTTCTTACCGCGTTGCAACAAACGGATTTCGAAAAAGCGAGTGCTTTGGTGGAAAACGCGGAAATGGCAAATGAGTTTCAACAAGCTATGGATGCTGAAGAAGAGAAAGCAGCGAAGGCAATGTTGAGCAAAATCGCGTTTGAGCTTGGAAAAGCAGAGGAAAGTGAAGATAAAGCCACAGTGGAGGCAAAGATTACATCCTTGGATGTGGGAAGAATTGTGGCCAATTCGATGAAGGAACTGATGCCCATGGCTTTTGCCAGCGTGTTTTCCGACGAACCGGATACGGAAGAAAAAACGCAAGAGGCCGTAGACCAATACATCATGAACGCCATCAACGATCCGAATGCTCCCAAAACGACGACAGAAGTCAAGATCAATCTGGTCAAGACGAAAGACGGTTGGAAAATAGCCGAAGACAACGAGGAAATGTTGAGCGCGTTAGTCGGGAATGTGGATAAATTGTTCGATTTCTAAGAAAAAAGAAGGGGCATTCATGCGGTTTCCGTTTTTCAGCGGAAGCCGCATTTTTTTGTATAAAGCCTTTTTGAGACAGGTGTTGATGCCATTTGTCAACGTACGGAATACAATGGAGTCCAGGGAGTGATGGAGCCTGATGGGATTTTCCTGGATATCCATACGGGAAGAGGTGATGTCGCTTGGTTCGAATCATGATCGATCCCGGCCATGGCGGCAAAGACCCTGGCGCCGTTGCATATGGCCTGCAGGAAAAGCACTTGACGTTGGATATCGCAAAGCGGATCAAACGCATCCTGGAATCGGAGTATGAAGGCATCACGGTGGTTATGACCCGTGAGACGGACGAATATGTCAGCCTGCAGGAACGAGCCGACTTGGCGAATCGTCTGGATGCCGACTTTTTCCTTTCCATTCACGTCAATGCCGGCGGGGGAACCGGTTTCGAGTCGTACCGTTACACCAAAAGCATGCCGCAATCCAAAGTGTATCAGGAGATTATCCATCAAGAGATTGTCCATGCACTTGGAGACGACGTGACGGACCGCGGGAAGAAGACGCAGAACTTTGCGGTGCTTCGCCTGACGAAGATGCCCGCGTTGCTTACCGAGAACCTTTTTATTGACAATCTGCATGATGCCGTTCGTTTGAAGTCGGAATCTTTTCTTGAGAAACTGGCGCGCGCGACTGCCGGTGGGGTAGCCAAAGCATACCAGCTGGGGCGGATAAACCCCGCGCCATCCCCTGAGCCAAAAGCGAAGTACCGTTTGTTGACAGGTACGTTTTCAACCCGTCAGGAGGCCGAAAATGCCGCCGCAACGTTGCGCAGGCAATTTGGGTGGACGGTCTACGTGGTTGAGTAAAGAACCCCAGCCGAAAAGCTGGGGAGGTGTGCATCATGGATCGGCTTTGCGGATCAAGTCCACCCATTTGTAGAGGAACATGGTCGCATGTTGCTGTTCGTCAAAGGCCGCCCGTCTGAAAGCCACTCTGATTATCGGATCATGCGCCCGGTCCGCAATCGAATGGTAGAAATCAACCGTTTCCAATTCATCCTGAATGGAAAACTTCAAACCCTCTTCATAACTGCGGGGTTTCTCTGGGGGCGTGACGGACGGATAATATCCGGTTAATCTGCCATACAAGTGGACAAACGTTTTGTAGTGTTGGATTTCATCATCACGGATTTCCATGATTTGTTGCCGATTTTTCGCATCGGGAGCCATTTTTGCCAGCTGGCCATAGTAATGAATCGCTTGATATTGGCCGTTGATCGCTTTTCCGATGTCGTCCACCAGCGTCATGATAGACCCCATGGGTGGATAGGTATAGGGGAAGTGATACGGATGCATAGGGTTCGCCCTCCTTTTTGATTTCGGGATAGTATATGAAAACCCATGGGTGTGCGTACTATGTCTCTTTTGGATAAAATGGAATCGGTTTGATCAAAGAGTGAGGCGGAAGAGGGAGAAAGATGGAAAACATGTTGCGTGAGCGGGATGCTGAGGATCGGCGCTGGATGCGTGAAGCCATATTGGAGGCGGAGAAGGCGGCCAGCATCGGCGAGGTGCCGATTGGCGCGGTGATTGTGCGGGACGGCGTGATCGTCGGGCGGGGACACAATTTGCGGGAGACGGGGAAGGATCCGACCGCGCATGCGGAGATCCTGGCGCTCCGTCAGGCCAGCAGCACCCTGGGAGGGTGGCGGCTGCCGCGGGCTGTCATGTACGTGACGTTGGAGCCGTGTCCCATGTGCGCGGGCGCGCTTGTTCAGGCCAGGGTGGAGCGGTTGGTTTTCGGCGCCCGCGATCCCAAGGCAGGTTGTGCCGGTACGTTGCTGAACCTGGTCCAGTTCCCGTCGTTCAATCATCAACTGCAGGTGACAGAAGGCGTGCTGAGCGACGAATGTTCGGAGTTGTTGAGGCGTTTTTTCCGCCAGCTGCGGCAGAAGTCGTGAGCGGGGAAAGATGGCGGCAGGAGAATTTTTGTATTTGACGCCGGTTCTCTCATGAATTATAATATTTTGTGCGTTTTATATATGGGTTTCATATTGTGGAGAGGTGTCCGAGTGGTTTAAGGTGACGGTCTCGAAAACCGTTGTGCGGCCAAAACCGCACCGTGGGTTCGAATCCCACCCTCTCCGCCATACATCAAGGACGATAGGACGCCGCATGATGGCGTTTTTCCGATAAAGAAGTTGCCGATGGAGTTGCCGAGGCGAATTCGGCAGCTTCTTTTTTGTATGGAGCGGTAATATGGTAATGTGGAGAAATCGGTGAAGGGGGTGGTTGGTGTGGGGTTTTTTGACGGCCTGATGGGAAACGCTTCGGAGATGAATTTGCAGAAGGTTCAAAACGAGTTCGGCAGAATTCTGGCAAGAGAGGAGCGGATTGAGAAGGCGTATCGATTGATTCGCGATCTGTTTATCTTTACGAACAAACGCTTGATTTTGATTGATAAACAGGGGATCACAGGGAAAAAGATGGCGTATCACTCCATTCCGTACCGGAGCATTGTCCAATTCAGCATCGAAACGGCGGGCCATTTTGACCTGGATGCCGAGTTGAAAATCTGGATTTCGGGCAGCGAGCTCCCGATTCAAAAGCAATTTAACCGGAGCCTGGACATTTACGAGCTGCAGCGGGTGCTGGCGGAGTATGTCTTAAAGTGATCTGCCCGCGATAAAGGGGTTTCAGCGGCGTTTACTTGCGGTTACGCCTGATCGGCCTGCCCGGAGAAATCAGTCCCTTCTTTTTTTGAAACCACTGGCTCTCACTCAACATGATCGCCGCGAGAATCAGGACAACGCCCAGCCATTGCTGTGGCCGCACCGGTTCTTTCAGGAACAGCCAGGCAGCCAGGACGGCCACTGGCAGTTCGACGGAACTCAAGATGGTGACGACGCCGGCCTTCAGGTAAGGGGTGCCGGCCGCAAAGCAGATTTGTGGGATGACGGCGCCCAGGAGCGCGGTCACCAGTCCCAGCCAGCCCAGCCCCGCCCCCAGGTTTTCTGGAGTGAGGTAGACAGGCGGAAACAAGAGCAGGATCAAAAGACATGAACCCGTGACCATGAGCGGGCTGCGCAGCCAGGGAGAGATCTCCGTGGCGACTTTGCCGCTGGCGTACAGATACCCGGCAAAGGTGAAGGCTGCGAGGAGACCGTATATTACTCCCGATAGGGAAAGCGGCTGTTGGGAAGCGGCAAACAGGTTGGCGGCCAGAACCGTGCCGAGAAGCAGCATCCCGAGAAGCAGGCAGGTGACCGGGTGAGGCCTGCGTCTTTCAAACAGCCATTCGTACAGGGTGCCAATCCAGGTGAACTGAAACAGCAGGACGATACCCACCGACACGGAGCTTCGGGCCATCGAACTGTAATAAAAAAAGCCGGTCAAACCGCTCAATGATCCGACAGCCATGAGAGCAAGTCCCGTTTTGATGCTGATTTTTTGCCAGTGGCGCCGGTTGAGGAGGGCGATTAGCCAGGTGATGATCGCGCCAAACAGCTGCTGGCTGCCTGTAATTTCGGGCACGCGATGGCCCAGGGCAAAGCCGATGTTGACAACGGAGGCCAGAAGCCCGAAGCTGGCGCCGCCAGCAAGGATCAAGAGAGCGGCAAGATGTCGGTTCATCGTGATCTTCTCCCGGATGAAAAGTTCGCTGCTGTCACGTGCCAATTCCACATCTATTCTATCTCAAAACCAATTGGTGGCAAGCGGCGTGTCAACCCATATAAAAATCTTACCGAAGACGGAATAGATCACTCATTTGAAAATCTAACCCAACATTCACCTCAAAGAGGTATACTTGGGTGGCTTGCCCTTACTGACCATGACCTTCCTCTTC